>NZ_JBIVOW010000022.1:151200-166386 GCF_044754325.1 Streptomyces sp. NPDC093097 | reverse complement strand
AAGTGCCGCCAGTGCAGTGGCGTACCGGCGAGGGGACGGGTGGTCAGGCCGGGCGTCGGCGGGAAGGTGGCCCGGCACAAGCCCACCGCGCGGCCTCCTGCGTCTCCTCCGAGGCGGCGGCCGGGCCGCGGTGCCTGCCGGAGCCTGCGGCCTCGGCGGCCTGGGCGGCTGCCTCGTACGGGCGCGCCTGGGTCGTGTCGGTTCGGGCTTCGGACATGAAAAGAGTCACTCCGTCAGATCGCTTGCAGCTGTACGCGTCGGGACCTCCCCCGGCTCCCGCCGGGACGGGGCCCGCGCGGTGCCGTCGGTGGCCGGGTCAACCGGCTGCACAGCCCCCGCCGGAATACTAACGGGGCGGGAATCAGCGCTCCACCGTGACTCCCGGGCTGGGAGAGGCGCCTGTTGCAGGGGAACTGGCCTGCACAAACGGGGATGCATGGGGCCGTCGAGCGGTTCCCCGTCGGGGCGCTCCGGATGTGGAGATGCTGTGGAGCCGACGTCGTTATCCGCTGCATCCGGGACAATCTCCGCGCCCTCCGCGACCCCGGAATCCGCCACGATCTTTGCCCCCGCAACGTCGACGGAGGGGGTGTCACTGCGCGGGACGCCGACCGCGACGGCATGCGTCCCCGCCGCCGGGGCGGTCCCCTCCGTAAGAGCGGCCCCCTCCACCGGAGTTGCCCCCTCTCCCGGAGTCGCCCCCTCCGCCGGAACCGTCCCCTCTCCCGAGGACGCCCCCTCCGCCGGAACGGTCCCCTCTCCTGAGGACGTGCCCTCCGCCGCCCCTCCCGCCCCCGCCCCGGCCCCCGCCCCGGCGTCCCCAACTTGCCCCAGCGGTACGGCCATCCGCGCCACCCCGCACCGCACCTTCGCCGTCGCATACGGGAGCAGCAGCTCCCCCTCCGGCGTCCACCGCCCGCTGCCCGCCAGCCAGCCGTCCGGGGCCGGGAACCGCCGCAACTGCCGCTCCGCGGGCCGCCACACGCCCAGCCAGGCGCTGCCGGGACCGCCGAGCCGAAAGGCCACCGCGCAGCTCTCCGGCCGCAGCGCCCGCCCCGGCTGGACCGCGAACGGCGCCACCGCCGTATCGGGCACCCGCAGGCATTCGGGGAAGCGCACCGGCCGGCTGCTGCCCAGGACGCCCCACCCCAGCCGGTCGTGGCCGGGGGCGTCGGAGCGGACGAGCAGCAGCCCGCTGTCCGGGTCGGCGAGCAGCAGCCGGTCCTCGCTCTCCTCGGTGATCTGGAGCAGCGGGCTGACCTCCCCGTCCCGGGCCAGGTCGACCACCACCGTCTTGGTGCGGCCGGCCAACTCCCGGTCCACCGCCAGCAGTCGCCCCGCGCGGTCCAGCCAGGCGCCGCCGGTGCAGCGGCCCGGCACCACGGCGACCCGCTCGGGACCGGCCGCCCCGCCGTGCACCCGCCACACCGCGGTGTGCTGCGCGCCGGGCGTCAGCGCGTAGCCGAGCCGGCCGCAGGGGGCGGGCGGCAGCAGCGTGAGCGCCGGTGCCGCCACCGCGCCGACCAGGGCCTCCTGGGTCCCCGGCCCGGTGGGGGAGAGCAGCGAGACGGTGAAGCGGTCGGCGACCCGGCGGACGATCACCACCCGGCCGTCCGCGAGCGGCAGCAGCCCGCTGTCCGGCTCCTCGGGCTGGCGGCCCGGCAGGGGGACCGCGTACGGCTCCGGGCCGTCGAGCGTCCAGCGCTCCGGGAACCAGTTGCCTGCGGCGTCGTCGTACCGGGCGAGCCGGGCGGCGTACGAGCCGCCGGCCGCGAGGGTCAGCGCCGTGCGGCGCGGGCTGTCGGGCGCCGTGGGTTCCTCATGCGCGCGGATCGTCATCGGGGTGCCACCTCCAGTGGAGGGACGTTAGTTTTCGTACTTCCGGCCGATCAACGGCAGTTGCCGCTCTTCACGCATAAGGGTGGCCGTCGCCCGGTTCGCCGGTAGGGGGAGGGGTGGGTGTGCTGCGCGATTCAAGGATGCTTAAAGTTAGGCAGACCTAAGTCGCCGTCGGTGGCCGGGGAGCTTCGCCCTGCCCGCCCGGCCGCCCCCTGTGACCTGGAGTGACGTGATGCCCCTTCGCCGCCGTGCCGCCGTCTGTCTAGCCCTTGCCGGCGCGCTCGCGCTCGCCGGCTGCGGTGCGTCCGGCGCGGGCGGCGACGACCGCGGCGCGGGTTCGAAGTCCGTGGCCCAAGGGGGCAAGGACTTCGGCAAGGCCGCCGACGAGACCGCGAAGATGGGCACCGACGCCAAGCCCGGCCAGTTCCCGCGCACCGTCCGGCACGCGATGGGCACCACCACGCTCCCCGCCGCCCCCAAGCGCGTGGTCGTCCTCGACGTCGGCGAGCTCGACAACGTCGTCTCGCTCGGCATCAAGCCGGTCGGCTACGCCCCCACCGAGGGCGATGCCGCGCTCCCCGACTACCTCGCCGAGGCCGCCGGCCACCCCAAGAACATCGGCACCATCAACGGCCTCAACCTGGAGGCCGTCAACGCCCTCAAGCCCGACCTCATACTGGGCAGCAAGCTGCGCGCCGAGAAGCAGTACCAGCAGCTCAGCAAGATCGCCCCGACCGTCTTCTCGATCCGCCCCGGCTTCACCTGGAAGCAGAACTACCTGCTCAACGCCGCCGCCCTCGACAGGACCGCACAGGCCAAGACCGCCCTCGCCGCCTACGAGGCGAAGGCGAAGAAGCTGGGCGAGGACATCGGCCCGAAGAAGCCGACGGTGACGATGCTGCGCTACATGCCGCAGTTCACCCGCCTCTACGCCCAGAACTCCTTCATCGGCACGATCCTCAAGGACGTCGGCCTGCCCCGTCCCGAGAACCAGCAGGTCGACGACCTCGCCACCGAGGTCAGCCCGGAGAACATCAACCAGGCCGACGCCGACTGGATCTTCACCGGCGTCTACGGCGACCCCAAGTCCACCAAGCGGGACACCGCCGAGCAGAACCCGCTGTGGAAGAACCTCAAGGCGGTCAAGGCCGGCCATGCCAAGAACGTCAAGGACGAGACCTGGTACCTCGGCCTCGGCGTCACCGCCGCCGACAGCGTCCTGGACGATCTGCGCGGCTACCTGGTCAAGTAGCGGCCCGCCCCTCGGCGCGCGGCGGCCCCGCGCCCCGGGGTGCGGCGGCCCGACGGTGCTCCGCCCACCGCGGCCCGGCGCGCGGGCACGGGAGGAAGGTAACCTTCCCCCCGTGCCCGCACTGTCTGAAGTCCTCGCCGCGCTCGACGCCCTCTGGCCCCCCGAGCGGGCCGAGGCCTGGGACGCCGTCGGCACCGTCTGCGGCGACCCCGACGCCGAGGTCGGCCGGGTGCTGTTCGCCGTCGACCCGGTCCAGGAGATCGCCGACGAGGCGGTCCGGCTCGGCGCCGACCTCCTGGTCACCCACCACCCGCTCTACCTGCGCGGGACGACCACGGTCGCGGCCTCGACCTTCAAGGGCAAGGTCGTGCACAGCCTCATCAAGCACGACATCGCCCTGCACGTCGCGCACACCAACGCCGACACCGCCGACCCCGGCGTCTCCGACGCCCTGGCCGGCGCCCTGGACCTGCGCATCCTGCGCCCCCTGGTGCCGGACCCGAGCGACCCGGCCGGCCGCCGCGGCCTGGGCCGGATCTGCGAACTCCCGCACCCGATGACGCTGGCCGAGCTGACCGCGTACGCCGCCGCCCGCCTGCCCGCCACCGCGCAGGGCATCCGGGCGGCCGGCGACCCGGACCGCGAGATCCGCACGCTCGCGGTCTCCGGCGGCTCCGGCGACAGCCTCTTCGACGACGTGCGGGCGGCCGGTGCGGACGCGTTCCTCACCGCCGACCTGCGCCACCACCCGGCCTCCGAGGCCACGCAGACCACCGGACGGAACAGCCCGTTGGCCCTGCTGGACGCGGCCCACTGGGCCACCGAATGGCCGTGGTGCGAGCAGGCCGCGGCCCAACTGGACGCGGTCTCCGACCGGCACGGCTGGGGACTGCGCACGCACGTCTCCCGCACGGTCACCGACCCCTGGACCGCCCACGCGGCGTCCGCCACCCCCACCACCCCGACACACACCACAGGAGCCCCCCGCTGAACGCCGCGCCCGCCGACCAGATCCGCCTCCTGGACGTCCAGAACCTCGACGTCCGGCTCACCCAGCTCGCGCACCGCCGCAAGAACCTCCCCGAGCTGGCCGAGCTGACGACCCTGGAGGCCGACCTCACCCAGCAGCGCGATCTGCTCGTCGCCGCGCAGACCGAGGAGAGCGACACCAGCCGCGAGCAGACCAAGGCGGAAGCGGACGTCGACCAGGTCCGCCAGCGCGCCGCCCGCGACCAGAAGCGCCTCGACTCCGGCGCCGTGAGCTCGCCCAAGGACCTGGAGAACCTCCAGCGCGAACTGACCTCGCTGGCCAAGCGCCAGGGCGACCTGGAGGACGTCGTCCTGGAGGTCATGGAGCGCCGCGAGACCGCCCAGGAGCGGGTCCGCGAGCTGACCGGCCGGGTCGAGGCCATCCAGGCCAAGGTCGACGACGCCACCTCCCGCCGGGACGCCGCCCACGCCGAGATCGACGCGGAGGTCGCCACGGTCAACAAGGAGCGCGAGCTCACCATCGCCGACATCCCCGAGGCGCTCGTCACGCTCTACGACCGCATCCGCGCGAAGCAGGGCGGCATCGGCGCCGCCCGCCTCTACCAGCGCCGCTGCGAGGGCTGCCGGCTGGAGCTGGACATCACCGAGCTCAACGACGTCCGGGCGGCCGCCGCCGACGCCGTCGTCCGGTGCGAGAACTGCAGCCGCATCCTGGTCCGCACGCCCGACTCGGGGCTGTAGGCCGTGTCCCGCGAGCTGATCGTCGAGGCGGACGGCGGGTCCCGGGGCAACCCGGGGCCGGCCGGCTACGGCGCGGTGGTCCTCGACCCGGTGAGCGGTGAGGCGCTGGCGGAGGCCGCCGAGTACATCGGGACGGCCACCAACAACGTCGCCGAGTACAAGGGCCTGTTGGCGGGGCTGCGCGCCGCCAAGGCCCTCGATCCGGAGGCCGCCGTCCACGTGCGGATGGACTCCAAGCTCGTCGTCGAGCAGATGTCCGGCCGCTGGCAGATCAAGCACCCGGACATGAAGCCGCTGGCCGCCGAGGCCAGGTCGGTCTTCCCGCCCGACCGGGTCAGCTACGAGTGGATCCCCCGCGCCCGCAACAAGCACGCCGACCGGCTCGCCAACGAGGCGATGGACGCGGGCAGGGACGGCCGGCAGTGGGAGCCGCGCGACTCCCGGGCGGCGCTCGCCGACGCGGCCCCCGCCCGCAGCGCCGCGGCCCGCGCCGCCGACGAAGCGGCCGAGGCCGCGGACGCCGCCCCCGCCGCCCCGCAGGCCGGTTGGGGCGCGCCGGACCTCGGCACCCCCGCCACCTTCGTCCTGCTCCGGCACGGCGAGACCGCGCTGACACCGCAGAAGCGGTTCTCCGGCAGCGGCGGCACCGACCCCGAACTCTCCGCCGCCGGCCGCCGCCAGGCCGAGGCGGCCGCCGCCGCGCTCGCCGCCCGCGGCACCGTCCAGGCCGTGGTCAGCTCGCCGCTGCGCCGCTGCCGGGAGACCGCCGGTGCGGTCGCCGACCGGCTCGGCCTCGACGTCCGCGTCGAGGACGGGCTGCGCGAGACCGACTTCGGCGCCTGGGAGGGGCTGACCTTCGCCGAGGTCCGCGAGCGCTACCCCGACGACCTCGACGCCTGGCTCGGCTCCGCCAAGGCGGCGCCCACCGGCGGCGGCGAGTCCTTCGCCGCGGTCGCCCGCCGGGTCGCGGTCGCCCGCGACAAGCTGCTGGCCCGCCACGCCGGCCGGACCGTCCTCCTGGTCACCCACGTCACCCCGATCAAGACGCTGGTCCGCCTGGCCCTCGGAGCCCCGCCGGAGGCACTGTTCCGCATGGAGCTCTCCGCGGCCTCGCTCTCCGCGGTCGCCTACTACGCCGACGGCAACGCCTCCGTGCGGCTGCTGAACGACACGTCGCACCTGCGCTAGCGCCCCCGGCATCGCAACGGCCCGGCACACCCCACGGTGTGCCGGGCCGTTGCGCGCGGTCCGTGCGGCGGTCAGCCGCCCAACGCCGCGGCCTCCCGGGCCAGTTGCTCGATCCGCGCCCAGTCCCCGGCGGCCAGCGCGTCCCCGGGCAGCATCCATGTGCCGCCGACGCAGCCGACGTTGGGCAGCGCCAGATACGCGGGCGCCGACGCCGGGCCGATCCCGCCGGTCGGGCAGAAGCGGGCCCGGGGGAGCGGGGCGGCCAGCGACTTCAGGTAGCGGGTGCCGCCCGCCGCCTCCGCCGGGAAGAACTTCATCTCCGTGACGCCCTCGTCCAGCAGGGTCACCACCTCCGAGGCCGTCGAGACGCCCGGCAGGAACGGGAGCCCGGACTCCCGCAGCGCGCCCAGCAGCCGCGGCGACCAGCCGGGGCTCACCAGGAACCGCGCCCCGGCGTCCGCGGCGGCCGCGATGTGCTCCGGGGCCAGCACGGTCCCGGCGCCGACCACCGCCTCCGGGACCTCGTCGGCGATGGCCGACAGCGCGTCCAGCGCGGCGGGCGTGCGCAGCGTCACCTCGATCGCCGGGAGCCCGCCGGCTACCAGCGCGCGGGCGAGCGGGACGGCGTCCGCGGCGTCCTGGAGGACGACGACGGGGAGGACCGGGGCGAGTCCGAGGACCGAGGCGGGCGCCCCGTCGTGAACGGACGGCGCGGGGGAGACGGGCACGGAGGCGGAGGCGTCAGTCACGCCGCCATACTGCGCCCGCCACCCACTCTCCGCAACGAACGTTGCACATGCTGCAACGCTGAGAGGGGTCCCGTCCTCACAACTCCGTGACGATCACATCCAGTGCCCACGGCCTGCCGGCCTTCGCCGGGGCCTGGGCCTCGACCACGTACCCCAGCTCGCGCAGCGCCGCCACCAGCTCCGCCGGGTCCGCCGGCTCGGCTCCCGTCACCAGCAGGTCCCGCACCAGCCGCCCCTTGGTCGCCTTGTTGAAGTGGCTGACCACCGACCGCTTCTCGACCCCGGCCACGATCTTCGACTGGAGCACCCGCACCGTCGCGGTCCGCTCCGCCACCTCGCCCTTGGGCTTCCACGCCGCCGCATACGCCGCCGACCGTAGATCCAGCACCAGCCCGCCCGTCGGCCCTTCCGGTGCGGCCGCCTCCGGCAGCACCTCCGCCATCGCCCCCCGCCAGTACGCCCCCAGCGCCCCCAGCCCCGGCAGCTTCACCCCCATCGAGCAGCGGTACGACGGAATCCGGTCGCCGATCCGCACCGCGCCCCACAGCCCCGAGAACACCAGCAGCGACCGCTCGGCCCTCTCCCGCGCCGCCGCGTCCAGGGAGGCCAGCCCCAGGGCGTCGTAGAGGACCCCGGTGTAGATCTCCCCGGCCGGCCGGGTGCCCGCGGTGCGCAGTCCCGCGTTCTTGGCGACCTCGCCCTTCAGGCCCTCGCTGAGCCCCAGCACCTGCTGCGCCTCGGCGGCGTCGGCCGTGCACAGCTCGACCAGTTCGTCCAGGACCGCCGCCCGCGCCGCGGTCAGCTCCGGCAGCGACAGCCCCTCCAGATCCAGCGGTTCCCCGCCCACCGGTCGCCCGCCGGCCCGGTCGGAGACGCTTCGCGTCGCCTCAAGGGGATCGGCCTTCCCTTCCGACGGCGGCAACAGCACGAGCACGGTGTTTCTCCTTCGCGGTGGTACGGGCGGGGCCGCGGCCCCGCCGAAAGCTTAGGGCGTGTCCGACGGCTCCTTGCGGCGTCCAGGGCCGTCACCAGCGCTCCGAGGAGCCCGACCGCGCCCGGCCGTCCCGCTCGCAGCCCGTACGCCGCGCCGGGAACGCCCGGCGGTCATACGCTCGATTCCATGCCCCGTCGTCACATGCACGTGACCGACGCAGCGGAGGCCCCCCTCCGGGCCGCCCTGCACGAGCTGCGCGTGCGGATGGAGATCCCCGACCACTTCCCGCCCACCGCGCAGGCCGAAGCGGACAGCGCGGCCCGCGCCCCGCGCATCCCGGCCGGCAACGGCGAGGTGGCCACCGAGCACAGCCTCGACGACGCCACCGACCTGCCCCTCTTCACCCTCGACCCGCCCGGCACCCAGGACCTGGACCAGGCGATGTTCCTCTCCCGGCGCCAGGGCGGCGGCTACCGCGTCCACTACGCCATCGCCGACATCGCCGCCTTCATCACCCCCGGCGGCGCCCTGGACGCCGAGGCGCACCACCGGGTGGCCACCCTCTACTTCCCCGACGAGCGGATCCCGCTGCACCCCACGGTGCTCAGCGAGGGCGCCGCCAGCCTGCTGCCCGACCAGGACCGCCCGGCCGTGCTGTGGCAGCTCGACCTCGCCCCCGACGGCACGCTGACCCGCACCGCCGTCCGCCGCGCCCTGGTCCGCTCCCGCGCCCGCCTCCACTACGCGGGCGTCCAGCGCGTCCTCGACGACGGAACCGCCGAGGAACCGCTCGCCCTGCTCGGCGAGATCGGGCTGCGCCGCGAGGAGCAGGAGACGGCCCGCGGCGCGATCTCCCTCAACGTCCCCGAGCAGGAGATCGTCGAGCGCGACGGCCGGTACACCCTCGTCTACCGCGCCCCGCTGCCGGCGGCCGCCTGGAACGCCCAGATCTCCCTGCTCACCGGCATGGCCGCGGCCGAGCTGATGCTTGCCTCCGGCACCGGCATCCTGCGCATCCTGCCTCCCCCGAGCGCTCACCCGCTCCCCGACGCCGCACCGCGTCCGAGCGGGGGGACGCCCCTGCCCGAGGAGGACGCCCACCCGCCGGCCGGTTCGGTCGCCCGGCTCCGCCTCACCGCCCAGGCCCTCGGCATCGACTGGCCCCACCACACCTCGTACGCGGCCCTGATCCGTACCCTCGACCCGCGGCGCGCCCACCACGCCGCGTTCCTCCTGGAGTGCACCGCCCTGCTCCGCGGCGCCGGCTACACCGCCTTCGACGGCACCGCCCCGTCCCGCACCACCGCCGTGCACGCCGCGGTCGCCGCCCCCTATGCCCACGCCACCGCCCCGCTGCGCCGGCTCGTCGACCGCTACACCTCGGAGCTCTGCCTGGCCGCGGCGGCCGACCGCACCCCGCCCGCCTGGGTCCGCGCCGCCCTCCCCGGCCTCCCGCACGAGATGGAGACCGGCACCCAGCGCGCCAACCAGGTCGAGCGGGCCTGCGTCGACCTCGTCGAGGCGGCCCTGCTGCGCGACCGGGTCGGCGAGACCTTCGAGGCCGTGGTCGTCGAACGCCATGCGGACGACCCCACCCGCGGCACCGTCCACCTCTGCGAACCGGCCGTCATCGGCCCCGTCGAGGCCGCACCCGGCGGCCCCGCCCTACCCGTCGGCCACCGCATCCTGGTCCGCCTGACCACCGCCGAACCAGGCCGCCAACCCGTCCACTTCACCCCCGTCTGACCCGCTGGCCTCACCGCGGGGCGACCGGCTCCCCGTGCGCGTCCGGCTGCCCGGCGGCGGACCGCGCCGCCGCCACCGCCCCGTGCACCGCGGCCACCGCGCCCCGCGCGTCGTCCGCGTGGAACCGCACCGTCCGCACCCTCTCCCGCTGCCCCAGCAGCCGCACCGCCACCACCGGTTCGGTCAGTTCCAACGTCACCGACGTCTGCCCGCCCACGGCCAGCTCCAGCACCCCCTCGGCCTTGCCCCCGCCCTCCCGCGCGCTCCGCTCGAACCGCAGGTCGTACCGGGCCGAGGCGATCCGCTCCAACGGAATCCGCACCGCCATCCGGACACCGCCCCGCACCACCACCGCGTCCGCCCCCACCACATGCGGCCGGGTCACCGCCGCGGCCTGGCCCCCCAGCAGCATCAGCACGGTGTAGACATCGGCCACCAGCGTCACCGCGTGCAGGCCCGGATGGTCCCGCAACATCAGGCTCATCCCGACCGTCTCCACCGTGAACACGAAGGCCAGCCCGTACACCATCGCCGCCTGCGCCCCCGCGTACGGCAGCGCACGGGCCCCCGCAGGCACCCCGATCCGGCGCCGCGCCACCCACCACACCAGGCTCACCAGCCACCGCCCCTCGTGCCGGGCCAGCCGCCGCACCCGCTCCCCGAAGCCGACCCCGTTCACCGCGACCGCTCCTGGATCATCCGCATCGCCTGCCGCATGACCTCCGCCTGGCCCGGCGCCAACTCCGCCACCAGCAGGTCCGCCCATAACGTCGTCCCCTGTCCCTCGTCCTGCACCGCTCCGGGGCCGGCTCCGGCGGCGATCGCCGCCACGACCTCCTCCGGAACACAGTCCACGAGCGCCCGCGCCGTCCCCGCCACCCGCGGATCGTTCGCCGCCGCCCCCGCCAGCTCGTCCAACATCCCGTACACCGCGTACGCCCGCTCCAACGCCCCCGGCGCCGCGAACGTCTCCCGCATCGCCGCCGCCAGCATTCCCCGCGCCCGGCGGTCGCCCGACGCGTCCAACAGCGCCAGCAGCTCCCGCTCCCGCGCCGCCATCGCCGGCTCCGGCCCCGGCAGCTGTGCCGACGCCCGCGCCATCTCCCCGAAGAGTTCGGCCAGTTGCTCCGACACCGGCCCCTCCTCCGGCAGTCCGCCCGGCTCCTCGATCCGCCGCAGCAGCTCCGCCAGCCGCGCCCGCCGGACCCGCAGCGCCTCCTCCTGCCGCGCCAGGTCCGCGTCCAGTTCCGCCAGCACCTCCCGCAGCTCCCGGTCGGCGTCGTCCGCCAACACGTCCCGGACCTCCTCCAGCCCGAGCCCCAGCTCCGTCAGCCGCCGCACCCGGGCCAACGCCACCGCGTCGGGCAGCCCGTACTCCCGGTATCCGTTGGCCCGCCGCACCGGCTCCGGCAGCAGCCCCAGCTGGTGGTAGTGACGTATCGTCCGCGTGCTCACGCCGGCCAGCCCGGCGAGTTCCCCGATCCGCATGAGGCCAGTAGAAACGTTGACGCAACGGCAAGGTCAAGCGGTCGGCGGCCGCCAGGTACCATGGTCGGCACGGCGGACGAGCCGGCCGGGCGGTCGCGTGGGGATCGAGAGATCCTCCCGAGGAACGTCCGGGCTCCACAGGGCAGGGTGGTGGGTAATGCCCACCCGGGGTGACCCGCGGGACAGTGCCACAGAAAGCAAACCGCCGGGCCGCAAGGCCCAGGTAAGGGTGAAACGGTGGTGTAAGAGACCACCAGTGCTCAGGGTGACCTGAGCAGCTAGGTAAACCCCACCCGGAGCAAGGTCAAGAGGGGCCGTCGACAGACGGCCCTGCGCGGACGATCGAGGGCTGCCCGCCCGAGTCCGCGGGTAGACCGCACGAGACTGCCGGCAACGGCAGTCCTAGATGGATGGCCGCCTCCCGGCCGACCGCAAGGTCGCCCGGAGACAGAACCCGGCGTACAGGCCGACTCGTCCGCCCTTACGGCCCTTACGGCCCTGCCCAGGGAGAACACCCGGGGCGGGCCCTCTCTGCGCCCAGCTGGGCACCCTCTCCGGCGAGCGCACCGACCGCGTTCCCGGTCTTCTGAGCCGCTGCCCCGCCGGAGCCGCCGCTGCCGGAACCACGCGGTGGTGGACCGGGCCAGATCTTTTCCCCGGGGTGTTGCGCAGGGGATACAGTCCGGCCAGGTACCGGACCGGAGGGACCAGGGGGCTGGCGTGTTCGAGATCGTGACGGTGGGGGCGCTCACCGCGTTCCTCTCCGCGGTGGCAAACGGTGCCGCGGGGGAGATGGGGAAGCAGGCGCTCGGGTCGACGGGTGCGCTGGTGCGGCGGACCCTGGGGCGTGAGACGCCGTTGCCGGCCACCGCGGAGGGGCGGGAGGCGCTGGCGAGCGCGCTGCATGCGCGGCTGAGCCAGGACGGGCGGCACAACGGCGAGTGGGCCCGGCTGCTGCGCAGCATGACGGCACCCGCGCCCCTCCTGAGCCCCGGGGCCGGACTGCCGCCCGCCACCCGGAACTTCACCGACAGGCAGCGGGTGCTGAAGCAGCTGACGCGGGAGGCGTCCCGGCCGGCCGCGGGGCGGCCGCGGGTCGCGCTGCTGTACGGGCGGCCCGGGATCGGCACCACCGCGGTGGGGCTGTACTGGGGCGCCACCCAGATCGAGCGGTACCCCGACGGACAGTTCTACGTCGACCTGCGCGACGCGGCCGGGGAGGAGGGGCCCCAGTCGTCGGCCGTCCTGCTGCGCCTGCTGCGGACGATGGGGGTGGAGCGGGAGCGGATCCCACCCGCGGAGGCCGGGCGCGAGGAGCTGTACCGGCAGTTGACGGCCGGCCGCAGGGCGCTGGTGGTGATCGACCACGCGTCGGCCCTCGCACAGGTCCGCCGGCTCGTCCCCGCCGCCCCGGAGGTCTTCCTCCTGGTGATCGCGTCCGGTCCGGCCTTCGGGCTGGAGGCGGAGCCCATCGTGGTGCCGGAGTTGAAGGACCGGGACGCGGTGAAGATGCTGCGGAAGGTCGCCACCCCGGAGAAGGTCGCGCTCGCCAAGGCGGAACTGCCGGCACTGCTGCGTCGTTGTGAGGGCAACGCTTTTGCTCTGAAAGCGGCGGCTGAGCGGTTGTTGTCGGAGGGGGCGTCGTCGTTGGAGGCGGAGGACGGGGCGGCCGGTCGGTCGCCGGTGCACAGCACGGTCCAGGCCGCGTGCCGGGGGATCGGTCCGGAGGCGGCGCGGTGCTGCCGGCTGGTTGCGGTGGGTGGTTGGCCCGCGTTCGACGCCGAGTTGGCCGGGGCCGCGGCGGGTGTCGCCGCCGAGGACGCCGAGCGGATGGTGGCCGATGCGGTGGCGGTGCAGCTGGTGGAGCCGCTGCACGACGGCCGTTACCGCTTCCGTCCGGAGGTGCGGCGGGTCCTGACGGACGCCGCGGGGCCGGAGCACGGCATCGCGGAGTGCGCCGCGGCGGTGTCCCGGGTACTCGACCGCGTGCAACACCGCGCATTGCACGCCGCACATGCCGCGCTGCCGCGGAGCTGGCGGGTCGAGCCGGCCCCGGCCGACGGGACGCCGTACGCGGACGAGGCCGCGGGCATGGCGGCCTTGCGCGCCGAGGCCGCGAACGTGATCCGGGCGGTCTTTGTCGCCGAGGAATACGGACACCTCGATGTGGCGCTGCGGCTGGCCCGCGCGCTGTGGCCGCTCCAGTTGAAGGCCGGGCACTGGGACGAGGTGCTGCCCGCGCTCCAGAGCGCGGCCCGGTGCGCCGACGCGCAGCACCCGGACTCCCGCACGGCAGCCGGGCTCCACTTCCAACTCGGCCACTGCCTCGGCGAGTTGCAGCGGTGGGAGGAGGCCGACCGCGAGATCCGGCGTGCCGTCGCGGCCGAGCGCGCGGCGGGCCACCTGCTGGGCGAGGCGTCATCCGTGGAGATGCTGGGGCTGCTCGCGCTGAACCAATGGCTGCACGAACCGGCGTACGAGCGGTTCGTCGAGGCGGAGCGCCTGTACCGGGGGATCGCGCCCGGACAGGAGGGCGCGGGGGACCTGCCGCGAGCCCTCGCTCTGGTCGAGCGCCACCAGGGGCGGGCCCTGCGCGGCATGGGGCAGCCGGCGGAGTCCCGCATCCGCCTGGAGCGCGCGCGGGACTTCTTCGCGGCGCAGGGCGAGGCGTACAACCAGGGCCGCGTCCTCACCGACCTCGCCGAGACGCTGCACGCGGCGGGCGAGGACGCCGCGGCGCTGGCCGCGATCGCCGAGGCCGAGCGGCTGCTCACGCCGGAGCGGGCGACTCCGCATCTGGCGTACCTGACGGGTCTGCGGAGCCGCTGCGAGGGCGCGGAGCAGCAGCCGTAGGAGCGGGCACAGGGGCGGCCGTAGAAGCCGCCGCCGACGGGTGCGCGTCGGCGCGGGTGCCTGGTGACGGGCTATGCGTCGGCCGGGTGCACGTCGACCGGGTGCACGCCGCCGGCCGTGTGCACCCGCAGCGTGGTGCCGCTCGCCGGCACCTCTCCACCGCGCGCCAGCCACGCGTGCAGTGCCGAGGCGTAGGCCGCCGGGTCGGCATCCGCCCCGGGGCCCGCCGAGAGCCGGAACGCGCCGTGCTCCCGGGTGCGTACGGTGCAATGGTCCGGCCCGGTCACATACGCGGCGAGGGAGCAGTGCGGATACCGGCGCAGGATCTCCGCGGTCCAGGCGGCCGGCCCGCCCAGGCGGGGGTCGTCCGGCGGGCCGTCGCGCCAGATCACATCGGCGGTCGCCAGGTCCCCAGGGTCGCGGGTGTCTTCGTGCACGGCGCGGTGCGCCTCGCCGACGGCGTCGTAGGGATGTCCCGTGGAGCGCTCGATCACGACCTCCGCCGCCGCGCCGGAGCCGCGCTTCGCGCCCGTCCTGCGGGCCGGGCGGGTGCGGACGTCCAGCGGGGCGGTGCGTCGCGGAGGGGTGTACGGCGGCAGCGGAAGCGGCTCCAGCAGCGCGGGAGTCGGCGGCTCGGGGAGATCCAGCAGCGTGTAGAAGTGGCGGCGCAGGAGTTCCGCCGAGGCGCCCGGCGCCGAGGTGGTGAACTCCGCCGGTCCGGCGAGCGGTCGGTGCCGCGCCAGCAGTTCCGTCAGCTGATCGCGCAACGGGCCGTGCGGGGCGAGCCGCGGGGCGTCCCGCACGAACGTCGCGAGCGGCGCCTCCGGGTCCAGCCGGTTCTCGCCGGCGGCCGCCAGCAGCACCGGGGTGCCCAGCGCCGCCGCGTAGTAGGAGACCGCCCCGAAGTCCCCCAGGACGGCATCCGCCGCCAGGAGGGCCTGTCGCCAGGAGTGCACCGGGTCGATCAGGGTCAGCCCGCTGCGCCGGGCCCGGTCCAGCCACGCCCGGATCTGACCGGGGCCGTGTCCGTACCAGATGTTCGGGTGCAGAACGGCCGCCAGGCGGTAGTCGTCGGCCGGCAGTTCGGCGGCGAGCCGGGGCAGCAGGCTCGGTACGAGGTCCGCGTCACCGCCGGTCCCGAAGAGGCCCTCCGGGTTCCAGGTCGAGTTCAGTACGACGAGCCGCTGTCCGCTGCGGACGCCCAGGGCGCGCCGGAACCGTTCCCGGTACGGGCGGGCGGCCAGCATGCGGTCGAAGCAGGGGTCGCCGGCGAGCACGGCCGCCTTCTCGGCTTCGGGGCAGGCGCGGCACAGCCGGTCCAACTGCTCCGGATGCGAGAGCACGAGCCCGTCCACGAACGGTGTGCCGTCCGCCAGCAGCCACTCCGGCGACAAGCCGAACGTCGG
>NZ_JBIVOW010000022.1:0-151104 GCF_044754325.1 Streptomyces sp. NPDC093097 | reverse complement strand
CCGGCTCCCGGCTCCCGGCTCCCGGCTCCCGGCTCCCGGCTCCCGGCTCCCGGCTCCCGGCTCCCGGCTCCCGGCTCCCGGCTCCCGGCTCCCGGCTCCCGGCTGGGCGAGCTTCTTAGTGTATCCAACGCCGTGCGAAAGGACACTCAACCTGCCCTGCAACGCATGGAGTTGACCTCCGAAGCTGGCGGACACGGCGAGGTCCACCGGGGTCGCCAGGGCCTGTTCCCAGGGGACCACGGGCAGGCCCAACTCGGCGAACAGCTCGCGGATTCCGCCCTGGAACGCGGACGATCCGGTCGAGGTGACCAGCAGCTGCACCCGGAAGTCGTCATGGAAGAGAGGTAGGACGTCCAACAGGCGCCCGGCGGAGGTGACGTTGTGCACCACGAGCAGAACGCGCCGGCGCGTCGCCCGGCTCGCCCACCGATCGGAGCCCTCCCCGACGGGCACGCGGATCAACGGGGTGTCGGACGGCCCCACTTGTCACCTCCTGCTGGTGGCACGGTCATTGCGCTTCCCCGCCACCCTAGCCAGGCGCTGACCGCCGAAAGCCCTCGCCCCGTGCGCGGGGCGGTGGTCGCGGCCGCCTCGGGGCGGGCGCAGGGGGCGGTGCGGTGACCGCCGCTCCGGTCACGCCGGCTTGTGTTCGAGGCGGTGCCGACGGGCGTCGCGGGCGCCGCCGGGCAGTACCCTCGTGGCTTTCCGGGGTAGTCACACGAGGGGGCGCCGAGGTGCTGAAGCACTACTACCGGCTGGTGTATTGGAAGAGACGGATCGGGCGGGCGTTGGGGTGGCGCCGCCGGCCCGGGACGGGAACGGACGCGGCGACGGGCCGGGGCGCCGCGGGTACGCGGGGGGCGTACCGCGGGAACGGCCGGCGGTCCGGGCGGGTGCGTCGATGGCTGGTGCGGGCCCGGCCGTTGCTGCTGTTCATGGTGCTGCTGCTGATCGTGGTGGTGGTGTCGGCGCTGCTGGGCTGGCGGGACGACACCTTCGGGGCCGGGCACCAGGAGGGCGGGTCGATCGTCCATCCGTCCGGGGCGGCACACGAGGCGATCACGGCGTCCTGCGTGCCGCGGAACGGGGCGTGCGCGGTACCCGGGCGCCGCTGAACGTACCCGTGCGGCGGTGAGCACGCGCGTGCGGCGGTGAACGCACCCGTGCTTCGGTGAACACGCTCGTACTGCGGTGAACGCACCCGGTCACTCAGGTCCGCGGGCCGGGCGAGGACCGGGGCGGGACCGAAGGGGACGCGGCAGGACCGGGCGCCCGCCGTACCCCACCCGCGCTCTCGGACGTCCCACGTCCTCCCAGCGGAGCGGTCCGCCGACGCCCACCCGCACGCCGCCCGCTCGTCCGCACGGCGCCCGCCCGCCCGTCCGCGCGCGCCCGCCCGCCCGCCCGTCCGCGCGCCGCCCGCCGGCGAGCCCGGGCGGCCCGCTCCGCCCCTCTGCCCCTCAACCCCGCCCGATGTAGGGCATGGCCGTCGCCATCACCGTCGCGAACTGCACGTTGGCCGCCAGCGGGAGCGCCGCCATGTGCACGACCGTACGGGCCACGTCGGCGGCGTCCATGACCGGTTCGACCTCGGTGCGGCCGCTGGCCTGGAGGATTCCGGTCTGCATCCGGCTGGTCATCTCGGTGGCCGCGTTGCCGATGTCGATCTGGCCGCAGGCGATCCGGTACGGACGGCCGTCCAGGGACAGCGACTTGGTCAGTCCGGTCATCGCGTGCTTGGTGGCGGTGTACGCGATCGAGTGCGGCCGCGGCGCATGGGCGGAGACCGAGCCGTTGTTGATGATCCGCCCGCCCTGCGGGTCCTGCTCCTTCATCGTGCGGAACGCGGCCCGGGCGCACAGGAAGGCGCCGTTGAGGTTGACGTCGACCACCGCCCGCCAGTCGTCGTAGGAGAGCTCCTCCAGCGGGACCGGCGGGCCGAAGGCGCCCGCGTTGTTGAAGAGCAGGTCCAGCCGGCCGAAGCGGTCGCGGGCCGTGGCGAAGAGGGCGTCGACCTGGTCGGGGCGGGTGACGTCGGTCGGGACGGACAGCACCGCGGGGCGCTCGACGCCCGCGTAGCCCACCTGGTGGGCGGTCTCCTCCAGGGCCTCCGCGCGCCGGCCGGCCAGGACCACCGTCCAGTGGTCGGCGGCCAGCGCCAGGGCGACCGCCCGCCCGATGCCCGAACCCGCCCCGGTGACCACGGCCACCTTCCGGCCCGCCGCGTCGCCCTCCCTGACCTCCTGGGGCACGGGGGCCGTCCACGGGGTGCGGCCCCGCGAGGAGGGCGCCGGGAGCGTCGGCCGGGGCGCGGTCGCGGTCCCGCCCTCCGGCCCGGTCCGTGCCACCGGCGTCGTCCGTGCCGCCCCTGCCCGCGCTGCGTCATATGCCATGGCGGCAGCGTAACGGCGGACGGGGCGCGAACCGGCGCGAACCGGGCGCGTGCCGGGAGGCGGTGTCAGGAGCCGTGGGGCGGGCGGCAGTTGACGGGGTGGCGGGCGGCCCGCGCGCCCCGGTGGCCCCCGGAGGAAGGCGCGGGCACCGGGGGAGGACCCAGGTGGGACGTGGGACGAGAGGAGGGGACGGGGCGTAGGACAGAGGTAGGGCGGACGGAGGACCGGCGGGGGGACGGATCGGAGAGCGGGCGTAGGGCGGACGGATGACCGGAGGTAGGTCCAAAGAACCGCGGTCGCGCCGACCACCGCGTGCCACCATGGGTGCCGACATCACCGACCCATGGAGACGCTCATGACAGAGCCCGGCGCCCCCGCCGCCGAGACCCAGGACGACGCCGCCGGACAGCCCGCCATATCCGGGCGGGACGCGCCCGCCGCCCCCACGGCCGCGCCCCGCCGCACCAGCCTGCTCGTCACCCTCGTCCTCGGCGGCCTGACCGCGCTCCCGCCGCTCTCCATGGACATGTACCTGCCGGCGCTCCCGCAGGTCACCGCAGCCCTGCACAGCCCGGCCGCCACCGTCCAGCTGACCCTCACCACCTGCCTGGCCGGTATGGCCCTGGGCCAGCTGATCGTCGGCCCGATGAGCGACAAGTGGGGCCGCCGCCGCCCGCTGCTCGTCGGCATGGTCCTCTACGTCCTGGCCACCGCCCTGTGCGCCTTCGCCACCAACGCCGAACTCCTCATCGCCTTCCGCCTGCTCCAGGGACTGGCCGGCGCGGCCGGCATCGTCATCGCCCGCGCCGTGGTGCGCGACCTGTACGACGGGGTGGCGATGGCCCGGTTCTTCGCCACGCTGATGCTGATCTCCGGGGTGGCGCCGGTGGCCGCCCCGCTCCTGGGCGGCCAGATCCTGCGGATCACCGACTGGCGCGGCGTCTTCGTCGTGCTGACCGTGGTCGGCGTGCTGCTCACCCTCCTGGTCTGGCGCCGGCTGGGCGAGACGCTGCCGCCGGCGCGCCGCCGGCCCGGTGGCCTCGGGCCGGCCCTGCGCACCATGCGCGACCTCCTCGCCGACCGGGCCTTCTCCGGCTACCTCCTGGTGGGCGCCTTCGCCTTCGCCGCGCTCTTCGCCTACATCTCCGCCTCGCCGTTCGTCGTCCAGGAGATCTACGGCGCCTCCCCGCAGACCTTCAGCCTGCTCTTCGGGCTCAACTCCATCGGGCTCGTCGCCGTCGGCCAGATCAACGGCAAGCTGCTGGTCGGCCGGGTCGGCCTGGAGAAGGTGCTGGGCGTCGGCCTGGTGGTGATCGCCCTGGCCGCCGCGGCCCTGCTGCTGCTCACGTCCGGGGTCTTCGGGAAGGCCGGCCTGGTCCCGGTGGCCGCCGGGCTGTTCGTGCTGATGTCCGCGATGGGCCTGGTGATGCCCAGCACCAACACCCTGGCCCTGCTGCGCACCCCGCACGCGGCCGGCTCCGCCTCCGCGCTGCTGGGCACCTCGACGTTCCTGCTCGGCGCGGTCGCCTCGCCGCTGGTGGGCATCGCCGGCGAGCGGACGGCCGTGCCGATGGCCGTCGTCCAGCTGTCGTGCGCCGTTCTCGCGCTCGTGAGCTTCCTGGGGATGTGCCGTCCGTGGCAGCGTAAGGAGGAACGCACCGCCGGCGAGAGGACCGCACGCTGAACGCCACCAGACTCAAGCCCGGGACGCCGGCCGAGGCGGGCCTCCACCCCGCCTGGATGGCACGGCTGGTCGCCGGCGTGCGCGCGCTGCCCGAAGGCCGTCAGCCGTGGTGTGCGGGAGCGGTGGTGCTGGCCGGCCGGGGCCCGGTGGTCGCCGCCGAGGCCGCCGCCGGCTGGGCACTGCGCTACCGCGCCTACGACCCCGCGCGCGACCGGGGCCTGGACCTGCCCCGCGACCTGTGGGAGCCGATGCGGGTCGGCACCGTCTTCGACCTCGCCTCGGTCAGCAAGCTCTTCACCGCCCTCGTCGCCGTGCAGCAGGCCGAGCGCGGCCGGCTCGCCCTCGACGGGCCGGTCGCCGCCCACCTGCCGGCCTTCGCCCCCGGCACCACCGTCCGCGACCTGCTCCGGCACACCTCCGGCCTCGCCCCCGAGCTGCCCTTCTACGAGCACCGCGACCGCGCCGACCAACTGGCGCTGCTGTGGGCCGAGGCGGCCGCCCCCACCGGCGGCCCGTACGGCGGGTACCGCTACTCCGACCTCAACCTCATCGCCCTCCAGCTGCTGTTGGAGGGACTCACCGGACGCCCCCTGGACGCCCTGGTCCGCGACGGCATCACCGGCCCGCTCGGCCTGACCAGCACCGGCTACGGCCCGCTGGCCCCCCAGGGCGTGGCCGCCACCGAGGACCAGCGGCGCCCCTGGGCCAAGGCCGACCGGGGCCTGCTGCGCGGCACGGTGCACGACGAGAACGCCTGGGCGCTCGGCGGCGTCGCCGGCCACGCCGGGCTGTTCTCCACCGCCCAGGACCTGGCCGTGCTCTGCCGGACGCTGCTCAACGGCGGCGCGTACGGCACCGCCCGGATCCTCCCCCCGGCCTCGGTCGCCGCCCTGCTCGACCCGCCCGGACTCGGCTTCGCCGTCGATCAGCCGTACTTCATGGGCGAGTTGGCGGGCCGGGGCGCGGCCGGGCACGCCGGGTTCACCGGCACCAGCCTGGTCCTGGACCGCGCCACCGACACCTTCCTGGTGCTGCTCGCCAACACCGTCCACCCTCGGCGCCGGACGGGCGGCAGCGCCCCGCGCGCCGCGGCCGCCACCCGCCTCGCCCGCGCGGCGGCCGCCGCCTGATCCCGCCCGGGCCCGGCACACCCCCGTCCCGGACCCCCGTAAACTTTCCCGAATGCACGACGAACTGCGCGCCGCCCTGGCGGGCCTGCTCGACGGCCTGCCGCCCAAGCAGGCTGCGCAGGCCGTCGAGCGGCTGATCGCCAACTACCGGGGCCGCACCCCCACCGACGCCCCCGTCCTCCGGGACCGCGGCGACGTCGCCGCCTACGCGGCCTACCGGATGCCGGCCACCTTCGAGGCGGTGCGGGCCGCGCTGGCCGCCTTCGCCGCCCGGGTCCCCGACTGGTCCCCGGCCACCCACGTCGACGTCGGCGGCGGCACCGGCGCGGCCACCTGGGCCACCGCCGCCACCTGGGACGGCCCGCACAGCACCGTCCTGGACTGGGCGCAGCCCGCCCTCGACCTCGGCCGCGAACTGGCCGCCGGAATCCTCCCGGACGTCACCTGGCGCCGCCAGGCCCTCGGCGAGGGCCTCACCCTCCCCGACGGCACCGACCTGGTCACCGTCTCCTACGTCCTGGGCGAGCTGCGTCCCGAGGACCGCCGCGCGGTGGTCGCCGCCGCGGCCGCCGCCGAGGCCGTCGTCCTGATCGAACCGGGCACCCCCGAGGGCTATCTGCGGATCCGCGAGGCCCGCGAGCAACTGGTCGCCGCCGGGCTGCGGATCGTCGCGCCGTGCCCGCACAGCGCCGCCTGCCCGATCGCCCTGGGGGAGGACTGGTGCCACTTCTCCGTCCGGGTCAGCCGCTCCTCGCTGCACCGCCAGGTCAAGGGCGGCTCGCTGGCCTACGAGGACGAGAAGTTCAGCTACGTCGCCGCCACCCGCAGCCCGGCCACGCCGGCCGCCGCCCGGATCGTCCGCAAGCCGCAGCTCCGCAAGGGCCAGGTCCTGCTGGACCTGTGCACCGCGGACGACGCGCTGCGCCGGGACACCGTCACCAAGCGGCACGGCGCGGCCTACCGGGAGGCCCGCGACGCGGCCTGGGGCGACGCCTGGCCGCACTGAGGCCGGCCCGCGACGGCGGAGGCCGAAAGCGGCCCTATGGTGCACCCGCCGGTGCGCCATAGGGCCGCGTCGCCTCAGGTGCTCTCCGTCAGGTGCTCCGGGTCCGCTCCTGCATCTTCCGTAGCAGCTCCTGCCGCTGTTCCCGCGGATCGTGCGGGCCCGGCGCGCTCGGGGTGCGCCCGCCCGCGCCGCCGCGCAGCGCACCCCGCGAGAGCGTGCTGCGGGTGCCGCCGATGCCGAGCATTCCGCCTGCATTTCCCTTGCTCATAAGGCGAGTTCCTTCCTGTGGAGGGTGTCCGGCGGGGCGCTCCCGTGCATCTGAACCCCCGCACTCGAAGCGAGACGACTCGTCTCGCTCTCGCAGGCCCTCATCCTTGAGCGAGACGAACCGTCTTGTCAAGACGATACGTCTCGCCTTCCCCTCGTTACACTCCCCTCCATGGCCAACAAAGCAGCCCCCGACCCCACCCGCCGCAGCGAACGCTCCCGCCGCGCCATCTTCGACGCCGCCCTCGCCCTCGTCGGCGAGGTCGGCTACGACAAGCTCACCATCGAGGGCATCGCCGCCCGCGCCGGCGTCGGCAAGCAGACCATCTACCGCTGGTGGCCCTCGAAGGCCGCCGTCCTCCTGGACGCCTTCGGCGCCGTCGTCGAGGAGTACGACCAGGAGGGGCTCCCCGACACCGGCGACCTCGCCGCCGACCTGAAGTCCGTGCTGCGCGCCACCGCCGACGAGTTCAACGACGCCGCCTGGCAGGCCCCCTACCGCGCCCTCGCCGCGGCCGGTGCCAACGACGAGGAGCTCTCCCGCACCTTCGTCGGCCGCCTCATGGAGCCCGGCATCCGCGCCTACGTCGACCGGCTCCGCGCCGCCCGGGACGCCGGCGAACTGGATCCGGACACCGACGTCCGGATCGCCGCCGAGATGCTGCTGAGTCCCTTCTCACAACGCTGGCTGATGCGCACCGGGGAGCTCACCCACGCCTTTGTCGACACCCTCGTCGACCAGGTGCTCAACGGACTGCGGCGGCGCGACTGACCCGCTGGGGCGGCCGGCCGGCGATGGCGTGAAATGACCCTGTTCGCCCGTACCTCGTTCACTCCGGATCCGCACACCGGTCACCTGGCGCCCAGGATGGTGGCAGCATTGACCCCAGACCACCGCTCGAAGTGAGGGGATTGATGGAACGCAAGAGCAGGTTCTCCCAGTGGCTGCGCCGGCCGAGGAGCGGAACGGGCGGCGATACGGACACGGGATCAGCGGCTGCCGGCCGCGAGGACCTGCTGATGGCGGCCGTCGACGCGGGATTCCCGGTCGCCCCCGCCGCCCACCCCTCCGGCTACGGCTGTTCCTGTGAGCGCATCGGCTGTCCCACCCCCGGCCGCCACCCCGTCTCCTTCGGCTGGCAGACCGTCGCCACCACCGACCGCGACAAGGTCGCCGCCTGGGTCCGCACCCTCCCGGAGGCCAACTTCGTCACCGCCACCGGCATGGCCCACGACGTCCTCGACGTCCCCGTCGAGGCCGGTCACAGCGCGCTGGCCCGGCTGGAGGCGGCCGGCGTCGAGGTCGGCCCGGTCAGCCTCAGCGGCGCCGGCTTCGGCGACGGCCGGATGCTGTTCTTCACCGCCACCCGCGGCACCCCGGACGACGAGGACGAGTGGTGGCCGTGCGAGCTGGACTGCCATCCCGAGACCCTCGACGACCATCCCGGCTTCCGCTGGCACTGCCGCGGCAGCTACGTCCTGCTGCCGCCCTCCACCCTCCCCGGCGACCAGCCCGCCGTCAGCTGGCTGCGCGGCCCCGAGCTCCCGCTGCCGGACCCGCTGACGCTGCTGGAGACCCTCACCGACGCCTGCGCCGAGTTCGTCGACCGCGCACCGGACCACGAGACGGCGGCCTGGCCCATCGGGCGCTGACCGACGTCCCACCTCCCCGACCGCACCAGGGCGGCCCGCAGCACTGAGGGGCCGCGGGCGCCGCCTCACCTGGCGCCCGACAGCCCCTCCGCCGCACTCCGTGCGCTTCCGGTGCTCCTCTACAGCGCCTTCGCCGAGGTCTTCGCCTCGATCCGGTTCAGCACCTTGATCTTGCCTTCGGTGCCCTTCGCCGGAACGGTCACGGCCTGGCCCGACACCGTCGTGAACGCCATCCGCGTGGTCTTCTTCACCGGCCCGTCCACGATCCCGCGCAGCTCCGGCGGCACCGTGATCATCAGGCCCTTGGAGACCGTCTTCTGCTGGTGGTAGATGGTCGAGAAGAACACCAGCGCCCCGCCGTCCGTGGTCCGCAGCGCCACCGGCGGCAGGTTCGACGGCTGGTCCTCCCACTGGATACGGGCCCCCGGCTGGTTGGCACCCGAGGCCCGCCGGTCCCGCCATCCGGTGGTCTCCCGGCCCGGCGCGAACGCGTCGCCCTTGCCGGTGCCGAGGTAGTCCGCGTACGCCTGGCTCAGCTTGCCCGGATCGACCGTCAGCCCCGACGAGCCGTCCGCGGGCACCGCCTCCGCATAGCCGTCGGTGACCTTCAGCTCCGGGGCCTTGTTGCCGGGGAACGTCGCCAAGTACACCGCCCGCCACTTCGCGTTGACCGCGTCCCGGCTGAACACCAGGAACCAGCGGGTGTTCTGGCCGTCCCCGCCCCGGCGATTGCTGAGCGCGTCGCCGATGAAGAACTTCGGCCAACCCTTCTGCTGGGGCACGGTGAAGTGCGCGTCCGTGAACGCCAGCGGGCTGAAGCCCGGGTTGCCGTTGGGGCGGACGCCGCGTGCGGCCTTTATCCCCGCCTGGTCGATGGCGAGCAGGGCACCGTCCTCGAACGAGGCGTTCACCTTCGCGTCGAGTGTGCGGTTGGCCTTGTTGAAGCCGTCGGTGAAGTTCTTGAGCGCCTGGGCGGCGTCGGCCTTCGACACCGCGGGCAGCACCTCGCGCTCGCCGTGCACCGTCATGCAACCGCTCAGCACCACCAGCGCGGTTGCTGCCGACGTCACTGCTGCGGGCACCCGGAACGGCGACCTGCGTGTCATGGGGCTCGGGCTCCTTCGGGGCGACCGGGGCGGACGGGAGCCGCCGGGGTGGCACGATTTCGGCGCAACCATACCCGGTGGCCGGTGGCTTGCGCCGGGGCGGCGGGGTGGGGTTCCGTGGTCGCCCCGGGTCGCTTTCTCCCGGTGCCGGTCGGCTCCGCGGTCTCGTCCCCCGGAGGCATGGCCGGGCGCAGGTCGGCGGCGGACAATGGCCGGATGAGCGAGCGGAGCGAAACGAACGGCCGTGGCGGCCTGGACCTGTTGCGTGTCTTCTGCGGGCCGGCGGGGCGGGGCGGTAACGCGCTCGCCGTGATGCGGGAGGGGGCCGCCCTCCCCGGGCAGGCCGATCGCGCCGCGCTTGCCGCTGAACTCGGGTACAGCGAGACGGTGTTCGTCGACGGCGCCGCGGACGATGGTGACGCCGCCGCCGTCGAGGTGGACATCCACACGCCCAGCGTGCGCCTGCCCTTCGCCGGGCATCCCCTCGTCGGCGTCGCCTGGTTGCTGCGGAGGACCGGCCGGCCGGTGCGTGCGCTGCGGCCGTCGGCGGGGGAGGCGGCCGTGCGGTACGACGGCGACCTCACCTGGGTGCGGGCCCGGGCCGGCTGGGTCACCGAGCGCCGCACCGAGCGGTACGGCTCGGTCGCCGAGGTGGACGCGTTGCCCGCGCCGCCGCCGGGCGAGGGGTGGCTCTACGCCTGGGCCTGGGAGGACGAGGCGGCGGGCACGGTCCACGCCCGGGCGTTCCCACGGCGCGGGGACGGGATCGTCGAGGACGAGGCGACCGGGGCCGCCGCGCTCCTGCTGACGCACCAGTTGGGCCGCCCCCTGACCATCCGCCAGGGGGCGGGCTCATGGCTGTTCACCCGGCCGTGCGGGGACGGCACGATCGAGATCGGCGGGCGGGTGCGCGCCGATACGCCGGTGGTGCCGACGGTCCGGTGAGGCCGTGGCGGGCGGTCGCGCCGAGGCGCCGGGCTCAGGCGGACAGGGGGAATTCCTCGGCGAGTTCGCGGAAGAGCGTGCTGTTGAGGGCGAAGGCGCGCTTGCACTCGTCGATGGTGCGCTGCTTCTCCAGGTCGTCGACGGGCAGCGCGTCGAGCCGTGCGCGGTACGCGCGCTTGAAGGCGGCCGGGTTGTCGATGCCGTCGAAGACGTAGAAGCGGACGCCGTCGCCCTTGCGGGCGAAGCCCCAGGTCTTCTCGGCGGTGCCGCGGATGATCTGGCCGCCGGAGAGGTCGCCGAGGTAGCGGGTGTAGTGGTGGGCCACATAGCCGGCCGGCCAGTCGCGGGCGCAGGTGGCGATGCGGTCGGCGTAGACGGCGGTGGCGGGGAGGGGGTCCACGGCGGTGTGCCAGTGGGGGCCGCTGAGGCGGGCGAGATCGCGCTCCAGCTCGGCGGTGCGGGCCAGTTCGGGGCGTATGAAGGGGCCCGCGACCGGGTCCGCGGCGAGGTCCGGGGAGACGTCTTCGAGCGCGCGGTAGATGAACCACAGCTGCTCGGTGTAGCGCCGATAGGCGGCGACGCCCAGCCGGCCGCCCAGGAGACGGCTCATGAACGAGGAGTTCTCGGCCTCGGTGTGCTGCTCGTGCGACGCCGTGCGGAGAGCCGTCGAGAAGGGTGGGGGCGCGCCCTGCTCGGGCGCGTCCGAGGGCTCGGGGGTGGACGGGGTCGGATGGGGCGCTTCCAAGGCGGACCTCCGGGGGCCGGGAGAGCGCGGACAGGAGTGGAGCGGCGCGCGGTGGTGCGGTGGGAACAGGCCGATGCGTGCGCGCAGGCTTCAGCTCAGGGTTACCTAACTACGCCGAGCGGGCCCGGTCAACCTGTTCCCGACATCCTGTCGGTAAAAACGCTACTCCCGTCCGGTTCAGGGCAGCGTAAGGATCTCCGTCCCGGTCTCGGTGACCACCAGCGTGTGCTCGAACTGCGCGGTCCGCCTGCGGTCCTTGGTGACCACGGTCCAGCCGTCCTCCCACATGTCGTACTCGTGGGTGCCCAGCGTCAGCATCGGCTCGATGGTGAAGGTCATGCCGGGCTTGATGTCGGTGGTGTGGTGCGGGCTGTCGTAGTGCGGAACGATCAGGCCGGAGTGGAAGGAGGAGTTGATGCCGTGGCCGGTGAAGTCGCGGACGACTCCGTAGCCGAAGCGCTTGGCGTAGGACTCGATGACCCGGCCGATGATGTTGATCTGGCGGCCCGGCTTGACGGCCTTGATCGCGCGGTTGAGCGCCTCCTGGGTGCGCTCGACCAGCAGCCGCGACTCCTCGTCCACCTCGCCGCACAGATACGTGGCGTTGTTGTCCCCGTGCACACCGTTGATGTACGCGGTCACATCGAGGTTCACGATGTCGCCGTCCCGCAGGACGGTGGAGTCCGGGATGCCGTGGCAGATGACCTCGTTGATCGAGGAGCACAGGGACTTGGGGAAGCCGCGGTAGCCGAGCGTGGAGGGATAGGCGCCGTGGTCGCACATGAACTCGTGGGCGACCCGGTCGAGTTCGTCGGTGGTCACGCCGGGGGCGATGTGCTTGGCGGCCTCCGCCATCGCCTGGGCGGCGATCCGGCCGGCGATCCGCATCCGCTCGACGGTGTCGGCGTCCTGCACCTCCGGCCCGGTGTACGGGGTCGGTCCGGACTTGCCGACGTATTCGGGGCGCCGGATCGCAGCGGGGACGGGGCGGGTGGGGGAGATCTCCCCGGGGACAAGAAGCGACTGGCCAGACATGCCAGCGAGTGTATCCGCGGGCCGTCGGGCAGGATGGGGGCACGGGAGCCACACACAGGAGGCGGCAATGGCGCTGTTCAAGCGGCGGACGGTCGGCAAGCCGGGCGAGTGGTTCTACTGCCTTGAGCACAAGACGGTCGAGGAGGGCCCGCAGTGCCGCGCCGCCGACCGCTTCGGCCCGTACGCCTCGCGCGAAGAGGCGGCGCACGCCATGGAGACCGCGCGGGAGCGGAATCTGGAGTGGGAGACCGACCCCAAGTGGCACGACATGGGCAAGGGCGGCCGGCGGGACGACGCGGACGACGCGTAGCGGCCGGCCGGCCCCTCACCAGCGCGGGGGCGGCGGGGCCGCCAGCCCCTCGGCGAGGCGGGTGAGGCGGTCGCGGAAGCGGTGGCGGCGCGGCCCGGGCCGGCTGTTCTCGCCGGCGGCGGCGCTGACCAGGTGCTGGACGGTCTCCAGGTCGAGGCCGGGGGCATCCGGGGAATCCGAGGCGGCGGGGAAATTCGAGGTGCCCGGGGCGCCAGGGGTGCCGGCGGGGCCGGGCGGTGGCGGTGGAGCGGCGGTCAGGGCGTCGTGGGCCAGGGTGTGCAGATCGCGGTCGCCGGAGTCCAGGGCGAGCACGGTGGCGCCGTTGCGGCGGGCGTCGTGCACCCGCTCCAGCAGCCCGGCGTCCGGTCGTTCCGGCGTCACGACCAGCAGCGTCGCGCCGCGTCCGGCGGCCGCCAGCCGTCCCGGGCCGACCGCGAGGTGCGGCGGCGCCCCGGCGGGCACCCGGTGGCGGATCAGCGTCGGCGACAGCTCCGGCAGGCCCGACCAGGCGGCCTCGTCGTCGAGGTGGGCGGCCAGGTGCCAGGGCTCGTAGCCGGCGCTGCCGACCAGCAGCAGACCGCCGCCGTGCGGGGCCACCGCGGTCCGCAGCGAACCGGCGAAGCGGCGGGTGGCCGCGATCCACTCGGTTCCGGCGAGGACCTCACGCAGCAGGGCGACGCGTACGGCATCCATGGCGCGGCATGGTGCCGTATCGGTGGACCGGGAGGGAATGGGGGCGGCGCGGTGTCACCCGTACGGGGGTAGTGGTTGGCAGCTCGGGTCGCGGGGTCGCGGGGTCGCGGGGTCGCGGGGTCGCGGGGTGCAGGGCTGCCTGCCGCCGGGGCGGCGGGGCCGCTCGGTGTGGCCGTGGTGGTGCCGTCCTGGGGGCGTGGGGGAGTGGTGGCGGTCTCAGGGGGCGGGGTGCAGGCCGGCTTCGGTCAGATGACGTCCTACCTCCGTGCGTGAGGCCTCGCCCAACGGGATCTGCGGGGCGGCGGTGTCGCGGCGCGCGATCACGCCCAGGAGCTGGAGCGCCGCCTTGAAGCCCCCGAGGGCGGAGGAGCTGCGGCCCATCTCGGCCTCCGGGCCGGTGTCGGTGAGGCCGAAGAGGGCGACCAGGCGCTCCTGCTCGGCCGCGGCCCGGGGCCAGTCGCCGGCCCGGGCGGCCTCGTAGAGCCGGACGTAGCCCGCCGGGTCGACGTTTCCCAGGCCCGGGACGACGCCGTCGGCGCCGGCCAGCAGGGCGGCGTCCGCGGTGAGTTCGGAACCGGTGAGGACGGCGAAGGCGGGGGCGGGGCCGGCCTGCCGGGCGGTGCGGCCGCCGAGCGCGACCAGCAGCCGGCGCAGCGCGCCGTCGTCGCCGCTGGAGTCCTTGAGCCCGGCGAGGGTGCCGTCCTCGGCCAGTTCGCGGACCAGGGCGGGGGAGAGCTTGCTGTGCACGGACACCGGGATGTCGTAGGCGATCAGGGGCAGGTCGGTGGCGGCGCGCAGGCGCCGGAAGTGGGCGGCGGTCTCGCGGGGGTGGGTGCGGGTGTAGAAGGGGGCGGTCGCGACCAGGGCGTCGGCGCCGAGCGCGGCGGCGGTCCGGGCGTGCTCCAGGACGCGGGCGGTGGTGGTGTCGAGGACACCGGCCAGGACCGGGACCCGGCCGGCGGCCGCGGTGGCCACCGTCTCCAGGACGGTGGCCCGTTGGTGGTTGGTCAGATAGGCCGCCTCACCGGTGGACCCCAGGGCGAACAGGCCGTGGACGCCGGCGTCGAGGAGGTGGCCGACCAGGCGGGTGAGGGAGGCGGTGTCGACCTCGCCATGGGGGTCGAGCGGGGTGCAGACCGGGGGGATGACGCCGTGCAGCGGGGCGGGGAGTGCCATGAGGGCTCCAAGGGCGGCTCTGAGCTGGGACGTCAGACATGGGATGTCCGATATCGCGGTCACAATAGGCATGCGCGCGGGTACCAGGTCAAGGATTCCCGTACCCGGTGTGGGCCGAACAGGCCGCCGGCGCGCGGCACATGGGGTGCGGGAGACGGAAGAGGGCGATGGGGATGGCGCGAGGGACGATGTCCGAGGACGTCCAGGCGCGGATCAAGCAGTTGATCCTGGACCGCGGACTGACGCCGGGCGATCCGCTGCCGACCGAGCTCGACCTGGTCGCCCTGCTCGACGTCAGCCGCAACTCGGTGCGCGAGGCGCTCAAGGCGCTCCAGGCCATGCGGATCGTGGAGATCCGGCACGGCTTCGGCACCTACGTCGGCGCGCTCAGCCTGGAGCCGTTCGTGGAGGGCGTCGCCTTCCGGGCCGCGGTCCGGCACCACCAGGGGGAGCCCAGCCTGTACGAGCTGATGGAGGTCCGGGAGGCGCTGGAGGCGGGGCTGATCGGTGCCGTGGCGCGCGGGCTGCCGGAGGCGGACCTCGTGGTCCTCAAGGGGCTGGTGCAGCGGATGGCCGAGGAGGCGCGCGGCGGCGAGGTGCTGAGCGCCACCGACCGGGCCTTCCATCTCGCGCTGTACCGGTCGCTCGGCAACCACCTGCTCAGCGAGGTGCTGGACGCCTTCTGGGCGGCGCTGCGCCGGGTCCGCGAGGACCTCGCCGACGTCCGGCCGGACCCCGAGGTGACCTACCGTCAACACGCCGAGATCGTCGACGCGTTGGAGGCGGGTGACGGGGAGCGGGCGGTGGCGGCGATGCACCGGCACTTCGACGGAATCCGGCGCCGGTTGACTGCGCAGTCGCAGTCGCAGTCGCAGTCGCAGCGGCAGTCGCAGCCGTAGCGGCGGTGGCCATGGCCGTGGTCGTGGTCGCGCCGCGGCCATGCCGTAGTCGTCGGCTCGGGTGCCCCTTCCGCGCCGGGTGTCGGCAAGGCTCCCGATTGCATCGGGATCATCCCGTTCACCCGGATTTCACCCCGCGTCGAGGGCATCGTTGCCGACACGGAAATGCGTCATGTGCCGCGCCTTGACGGCCAGTTGGCCGCTCCTTATGGTCCGCAGGACAAGGGACGTCCTACGTCTTGCCCGTGTGGGGGTGACCCATGGCGTATGCGAGCTCCGTGCCGTACCGGGCCGGGACCGAGGGGTATGCGAGCTTCCGGATCCCGGCCGTGGTGCGGGCGCGTTCCGGGGCGGTGCTGGCGTTCGCCGAGGGGCGGGTCGACTCGGCCGCCGACGCGGGCCGCATCGACCTCGTGCTCAAACGCTCCACCGACGGCGGCCGCACCTGGGGGCCGCTCCGCCGCGTCGCCCGCAACGGCACCGGTACGGCCGGCAACCCCGCCCCGGTCGTCCTCGCCGGCGGCCGGGTGCTCCTCGTCCACGTCCGGGCCGCCGCCGACGCCACCGAGGACCGCATCCGCCGCGGCCTGGTCCGGCCCGCCGACGGCCGCCGGGTCTGGCTCCAGCACAGCGACGACGACGGTGTCACCTGGAGCCCGCCGCGGGAGATCACGGCCGGGACCAAGCTGCCCCACTGGCGGTGGTACGCCACCGGGCCGGGGCACGCCCTCCGCTTGCGCCACGGTCCGCACGCCGGCCGGCTCGTCGTCCCCGCCAACCACTCCGTCCCGCCCACCGCCCCCGGGGACACCGGCACCGAGCCCCGCTACGAGGGCGGGCACCTCCTGCTCAGCGACGACGACGGCGCCACCTGGCGGATCGGCTCCGCCGGCCCGGGGGCGGCCGCGACCGCCGCGCCCAACGAGACCACCGCCGCCGAACTCCCCGACGGCACCGTCTACGTGAACGCCCGCAACGCCGCACCGGCCGCCTGGCGCCGCCTGGACGCGGTCTCGGCGGACGGCGGCGAGCACCTCGCCGGGCCCTTCCGGCCGCAGGCGGGACTGTCCGGCCCGCAGGTCCAGGGCAGCACCCTGCACCTCGACGACCGCGGCGAACTGCTCTTCTCCGGGCCCGCACACCCCGACGCCCGCGCCCTGATGACCGTCCGCACCAGCCGGGACGGCGGGCTGACCTGGCGCACCCGGCACACCGTCGGCGGGCTCCCGGCCGGCTACTCCGACCTCGTCCGGCTCGACCCGGACACCGTCGGACTGCTCTACGAGACGGGCGACTTCAGTGCCCACGCGACCCTCACGTTCCGCCGCATCCCCCTTGAGGAGCCGGCATGACCAGCAGGGACGCCCCGCGCGGCGGGGTCCGCCGGCGAACGGTCCTGGGCGGGGCGGCCGCGGCGGGGCTGGCGCTCGCCGGCTGCGCCGACCGCGGCGGGGGCGCACCCCGGGTGCGGAAGAGGGGCCAGCGGATCACCCTCACCTTCTGGTCCTGGGTGCCGGGCATCGACGGGCCCGTGGACCTGTGGAACCGCCGCCACCCGGAGGTCCGGGTCAAGGTCGAGAAGGTCTCCGCGGTCAACGGCGAGCAGTACGCCAAGATGCACGCCGCCATCAAGGCCGGCAACCCGCCCGATCTGGGCCAGATCGAGTTCCCGGTGATCCCCGGCTTCCTGATGGACAACGGGCTGCGCGACCTCGCCCCGCTCGGCGCCGCCCGCCACCGCGCCGCGTTCGTCGCCTGGCAGTGGCGGCAGTCCGTCCTCGGGCCCGGCATCTACGCCATCCCGCAGGCCAGCGGGCCGATGGGGCTGTTCGTCCGGCAGGACCTCTTCGACCGGTGGGGTGTACGGGTGCCGGGGACATGGGAGGAGTACGCGGCGGCGGCCGAGGCGGTCCGGCGGCACGGTGCCTGGATCGAGACCTTCGCGCCGGCCAACGGGAACCGCTTCGCCGGTCTGGCCTGGCAGGCCGGCGCCAAGTGGTTCGCCTCCGACGGCGACACCTGGATCGTCCACCTCGACGACGAACCCACCCGCAGGGTCGCCGACTTCTGGGAGGGGCTGGTCCGGCGCGGGCTCGTCAAGACCATCCCGGACCGCCGGGACGCCTGGTACCGGGACATCCAGACCGGCGCCATCCCGGCCTGGGTGGGCGCCAGTTGGGGCGATGCCCTGCTGGCCGGCAACGCGCCCGGCACCAAGGGCGGCTGGCGGGCCGCGCCGCTGCCGCAGTGGCACCCCGGCGACCGCGCGTTCGCCAACTGGGGCGGCTCCACCATCGCCGTCTTCGCCGCGGCGCCCTACCCCAGGGACGCCCTGGACTTCGCTCTCTGGCTGAACACCGACCCGGAGTCGATCGCCCTGCTCGTCAAGGGCGGTTACGGCTTCCCCAGCGTCACCTCCGGCTACCGCGCCACCGACCTCGACGCCGAGGCGGACTTCTTCGGCGGCCAGGCGTACAGCGCGGTCTTCGCCGACGCGGGGGCGCACGTGGACACCGGCTGGCAGTGGGGACCGGGCGTGGACGCCCTCTTCGCACAGCTCGGGGACGCCTTCACCGACGCGCTCGCCGACGGCAGCTCGTTCCGCTCGGCGCTGGTGAAGGTGCAGCGGCAGACCGTCGCCGACCTGCGGGACCAGGGCCTGAAAGCGGAGAGCGGAGCATGACGGCCCCACCGCGGCGCCGCCGCCCGACCGCGCGCCCCGGGGCCCGGAACGCCCGGGCCGCGGCCGGCTTCGTGCTGCCCTTCCTCACCCTCTTCACCCTGTGCTACCTCGCCCCGGTCGGCTACGCGGTGTGGACCAGCCTCCGCCGCACCGAACGCACCGGCCCGCTGGGCCTGGGCCGGCAGCACGAGGCGTTCGCCGGCCTCGCCAACTACGCGCACGCGCTCGCCGACGACCGGTTCCTGGCCGGTTTCGGCCGGGTGCTGCTCTTCGGCGCCGTCCAGATCCCGCTGATGACGGTGCTGGCCACCGTCCTGGCGCTGCTCCTGGAGAGCGCCGCCGCCCGCTGGGTCGCCTTCTTCCGCGGCGCCTTCTTCCTGCCGTACGGGGTGCCGGGGGTGATCGCCTCGATCCTGTGGGGCTTCCTGTACGTCCCCGGCCTGAGCCCGCTGGTGCGGATCGCCCAAGAGGCGGGCTGGGACGTGGACTTCCTCTCCCGCGGCAGTGTGCTGTGGTCCCTGGCCAACATCGTCACCTGGCAGTTCACCGGCTACACCATGCTGGTGCTGATCGCCCAGCTGAAGTCCGTCCCCGGCGAGCTGTACGAGGCCGCGCGGATCGACGGCGCGAGTGCCTGGCAGACGGCCCGGTACGTCAAGCTGCCGCTGATCCGGCCGGCGCTGGTGCTCACCACGGTCTTCAGCATCATCGGCACCCTCCAGCTGTTCGCCGAGCCGATGGTGCTGCGCCCGCTCACCTCGTCCATCGACTCCGGCTACACCCCCAACCTGCACGCGTACAGCGAGGCGTTCGTCGCCAACAACCCGCACCGGGCGGCGGCCGAGGCGGTGCTGCTGGCGCTGGTGGCGTGCGCGGCGTCGTTCGGCTTCCTGCGGCTGGCCGGCGGGCGGGGAGGGAGCGCGCAGGAGCGGCCGCGTCCCCGGCGGGCGCGGGACGGAGCGCGGAGCGGCAGCCCAGTCCCCGACGGGAGAGGGAGGCGCCGCGGATGAGCACCCGGGCCCCGGTCCGGCACCGGATCATCACCGCTTCCCTGCTGGCCGTCGCCGCGCTCTACTTCCTGGCACCGATCTACTGGTTGGTGGTCTCGGCCACCAAGAACAGCGCCGACCTCTTCGGCACCTTCGGCTTCTGGTTCTCCGACCACCCGCGGCCGGTCCGGTACCTCACCGACGTCCTCACCTACGACCACGGCGTCTACCTCCGCTGGTTCGCCAACTCCCTGCTGTACGCCGGGCTCGGCGCGGTCTGCGCCACGCTGCTGTCGGCCGCCGCGGGCTATGCGCTGGCCAAGTTCCCGTTCCGGGGGCGCGAGACGGTCTTCGGCCTGGTGCTGGCCGGGGTGCTGATCCCGGCCACCGCACTGGCCCTGCCGCTGTACTTCCTCTTCAGCTCCCTGGGCCTGGCCGACACCTACGGGGCGGTGCTGCTCCCCAGCGCGGTCAGCCCGTTCGGGGTCTACCTGTGCCGGATCTACGCGGCCGCGGCAGTGCCGGACTCGCTCCTGGAGGCGGCCCGGATCGACGGGGCGGGCGAGGCCCGGATCTTCGCCGGACTGGGGCTGCGGCTGATGGGGCCGGCGCTGGTCACCGTCTTCCTGTTCCAGTTCGTACACATCTGGAACAACTACTTCCTGCCGCTGGTGATGCTCTCCGACTCCGGTCTCTACCCCGTCCAACTGGGGCTGACGACCTGGATCGGCTACGCCGACCGGCAGCCGGTGCTCTACCAGTACACGGTCGGCGGCGCGCTGCTGTCGGTGCTGCCGCTGATGATCCTGATGACGGTGCTCCAGCGGTACTGGCGCACCGGGTTGACCGAGGGGAGCGTCAAGGCGTGACCGCGCCGCGGGGAGTGGACCGGGGCGTGACAGTATCGCTGTCATGACTACTTCTGACGCTGCTGCGACCCCGTCTGCCAGTCCTTCCGACGCCGCCAAGCCGGCCGCCCGAGACCCCTGGGACCTGCCCGACGTCTCCGGTCTGGTGATCGGCGTCCTCGGCGGCACCGGCGACCAGGGCCGCGGCCTGGCCTACCGGTTCGCCCGCGCCGGCCACAAGGTGATCATCGGCTCCCGGGTCGCCGAGCGGGCGCAGACCGCCGCCGACGAGCTGGGCCTGGGCGTCGAGGGCGCCGCCAACGCCGACTGCGCCCAGCGCAGCGACGTGGTGATCGTCGCGGTGCCCTGGGAGGGCCACGCCAAGACCCTCGACGCGCTCCGCGAGGAGCTGGCCGGCAAGCTGGTGATCGACTGTGTCAACCCGCTCGGCTTCGACAAGAAGGGCGCCTACGCGCTCAAGCCGGAGGAGGGCAGCGCCGCCGAGCAGGCCGCCGCCCTGCTGCCGGACTCCCGGGTCACCGCCGCCTTCCACCACCTCTCGGCCGTCCTGCTCCAGGACCCGGAGATCGCCGAGATCGACACCGATGTGATGGTGCTCGGCGAGCGCCGCGCCGACACCGACCTGGTGCAGGCGCTGGCCGCCCGCATCCCCGGGATGCGCGGCGTCTTCGCCGGCCGGCTGCGCAACGCCCACCAGGTCGAGTCCCTGGTCGCCAACCTGATCTCGGTCAACCGCCGCTACAAGGCGCACGCCGGGCTGCGCGTCACCGACATCTGAGCCGGCCGCCCGGCGGGGGTGGGGAGGGCGCGGCGGGGTCGCCGCGGGGCATTTGGGACACTGGTGCCGACCGTACGACCGACAGGAGCCGACCCCATGCCCTCCCTCCCCCCGTCCGGACCGGACCGGCGCCTCGCCGTCCTCGCCCTCGCCGTGTGCCTGCTGGCCGTCGCCGCGGCGGTGGTCTCCTTCGTCCAGGGCAGCTTCGTGGGCATCGTGTGGGTGCTGCTGGCCGGCGTCTCCAGCAACATGGCGTGGTTCTACGTCCGCAAGGCGAAGCTGGAGCGGGCCCGCCGGGCCGCGACCTCCGGCTGATCCGCCGGGCCGGTCCTCACACCGCGCCGGGCTGCGGCACCTGCGGCTCGCCCTGCCAGAAGCGGAAGAACTCCTGGCCCCAGTAGGTGTCCCAGGCCGGCACGCCCAGGCCCCGCAGCACGGTGTGCACCAGCTCGAAGAAGACCTGGTTGACCTCGGGCACCCACAGCAGGCCGAAGACGACCAGCATCCCGAACGGCGCGAACGGCTCGACCTGCCGCCGCACCCCGTGCGAGAGCCACGGCTCGATCACGCCGTAGCCGTCCAGTCCGGGCACCGGCAGGAAGTTCAGGATCGCGGCGGTCACCTGGAGCAGCGCCAGGAACGCCAGCGCGTAGCGGAAGGTGTCCGGCACGCCGTCCGCGGCGCCCAGCCAGAACGGTGCGCTGACCACCGCCGCGAACAGCACGTTGGTCAGCGGGCCGGCCGCCGAGATCAGACTGTGCCGCCAGCGGCCCCGGATCCGGCCGCGCTCGATGAACACCGCGCCGCCCGGCAGCCCGATCCCGCCCATGATGACGAAGAGCACCGGCAGCACGATGCTCAGCAGGGCGTGGGAGTAGACGAGCGGGTTGAGGGTGAGATAGCCCTTGGCGCGCACCGTGGTGTCGCCGCCGTGCAGGGCGGTGCGGGCGTGCGCGTACTCGTGCAGGCACAGCGACACCACCCAGCCGGCGACCACGAACAGGAAGACCGCGAAGCCGGTGTTGGCCGCGAGGGTGCCGCTCCAGACGGCCCAGCCGGAGACCGCGAGGACGGCGACGAGCGCGAGGAAGACCGGGCTGACCCGGTGGTCGGCGCGCGGGAGGGCGGTGGTCATCGGTACGGGCTCCAGGGGGTGGTTCGGGGGCGGTGGCCGGCCACGGGGCGCGGACGGGCCGCCCCCGACCGTATCCGCGGTGCGGCCGCCGGCGCACGGGCCGGCGGTGGGCCCGCCCGCCGGGCGCGGGCGGCGCAGGGTGCGCCCTGACCCCGGAAACGCCGCTCGGGCACCACGGAGTTCCCCCGGCGGGCGACAATGTCCCGGTGCGCTACGGAATTCTCGGCACCACCCAGGCCGGCCGGGCCGACGGCACCCCCGTCGTCCTCGGGGGCACCAGGCTGCGCGCGCTGCTCGCCGCGCTCGCGCTGCGCCCCGGCCGGGCGCTGCCCGCGGACGCCCTGATCGCCGACGTCTGGGGCGCGGACCCGCCGGCCGATGCGCCGGGCGCCCTCCAGGCGTTGGTCTCCCGGTTGCGCCGCGCCCTGGGCCGGTCGGCGATCGCCTCCGTCGACGGCGGCTATCTGCTGTCCGTCGGGCCGGAGGCGGTGGACCTGCACCGCTTCGAGCGGCTCGTGGCGGAGGCCGACCGGTCGCTGGACGCCGCCGACCCGGACCGGGCCGCCGCCCTGCTCGACGAGGCGCTGGCCCTGTGGCGCGGCCCGGCCCTCGCCGACCTGCCGGACGCGGCCGTCGAGGCGGCCCGCGCCGAGCGCCGCCGGCTGGACGCCCAGCGGCTCCGCCTCGCCGCCGACCTGGCCCTGGGCCGGGCCGCCCCGGCGCTGCCCGCCCTGACCGCGCTCTGCCTGGACCACCCGTTGGACGAGCCCCTCCAGGTGCTGCGGCTGCGCGCGCTGCGCGACGCCGGCCGCAGCGCCGAGGCGCTCGCCGCCTACGAGGAGATACGCACCGGCCTGGCCGACCGCTTGGGCGCCGATCCCGGCCCGGAGCTGCGCGCCCTGCACGCCGAACTGCTGCGCCCCGATCTCCCGCCGGCCCCCGCGGCCCCGGCCGCGCCCGCCCCCGCAGCGCCCCCGGCCGCCCCCGCCGCGCCGCTGGCCGGCAACCTCCGCGCCCGCCTCACCTCCTTCGTCGGCCGGGAGCAGGAACTGGCCGCGCTCCGCGCCGACCTGTCCGCGCACCGGCTGGTGACGCTGCTGGGCCCGGGCGGCGCCGGCAAGACCCGGCTCTCCCAGGAGGGCGCCGAGACCGCCGCCGCCGCGCTGCCGGACGCCTGGCCGCACGGGGTCTGGCTGGCCGAACTGGCGCCGGTGGACGACCCGCGGACGGTGCCGGAGGCGGTGCTGACCGCGCTCGGCGCCCGCGAGACGGTCGTCCGCGGCACCGCCGAGGGGCTGCGGGCCGCCTCCGACGTGGCCGCCCGGGACCCGCACGCCCGGCTCGCCGAGCACTGCGCGGGCCGCCGGATGCTGCTGGTGCTGGACAACTGCGAGCACGTCATCGGCGCCGCCGCCGAGCTCGTCGAGCGGCTGCTGACCTCCTGCCCGGGCGTGACCGTCCTGGCGACCAGCCGGGAGCCGCTGGCCGTACCGGGCGAGGCGGTGCGGCCGGTGGAGCCGCTGCCCGACCCGGTCGCGCTGCGGCTGCTGGCCGACCGCGGGGCCGCCGCCCGCCCCGGCTTCCAGGTGGCCGCCGACGAGGAGACCGCGGCGGCCTGCGCGGAGATCTGCCGCCGGCTGGACGGTCTGCCGCTGGCGATCGAACTCGCCGCCGCCCGGCTCCGCATGATGACACCCCGTCAGCTCGCGGACCGGCTCGACGACCGCTTCCGGCTGCTCACCAACGGGAGCCGCACGCTGCTGCCGCGCCAGCAGACCCTGCGCGCGGTGGTGGACTGGTCCTGGGACCTCACCGACGAGCCCGAACGGGCCGTGCTGCGGCGGCTGTCGGTCTTCGCCGGGGGCTGCGACCTGGCCGCCGCGGAGGAGGTCTGCGCGGGCGGTGGCGTCGCCGCCTACGAGGTCGCCGGGCTGCTCGGCTCGCTGATCGACAAGTCGCTGGTGGTGGCCGCCCCCGGCGCCGGCGGCCCGATGCGCTACCGGCTGCTGGAGACGGTGGCCGAGTACGCCGGGGAGCGGCTGGACGAGGCCGGCGAGCGCGCCGCCGTCGAACGCCGCCACCTGGTCGCCCACCGCGAACTGGCCCGCGCCATGGACCCGTTGCTGCGCGGGCCCCGGCAGCGCCCCGCGATCGACCGGCTGGAGCTGGAGCACGACAACCTGCGCACCGCGCTGCGCCGGGCCATCGCCGCCGGTGACGAGCAGGAGGCGCTGTGCCTGGTGCTCTCCCTCCAGTGGTTCTGGTCGCTGCGCGATCACCGCGGCGACGCCCGCACCTGGGCCGTGGCCGCCACCGAAATGGGCCCCAACCCCTTCGCCCCGCCCGTCGAAACCGCCCCCGACCTGCCCGAACGGCCCATCGACACCCCGCCGCCGATGGCCCCCGAGCAGTTGGTGGAGGCCCGCCGCGAGGTCCGGCTGGTGGCGCTGACCACCCTCGACAACGACCTGGAGGCGCTGCGCCGCCCGGACATGCAGGAGGAGCTGGCCGGGATCCTGGCCGCCTACCGGGTCGGGATGCCGCAGACCTGCCGGGTGCCCGGGGTGATCTGGCACTACGCGCTGATGATGGCCGACCGGGGGGAGGAGCTGATCGACCTGGTCGACGGCACCGTCGAGGCGTGCCGCGGCTTCGGCTACGACTGGGAGCTGGCCTACGTCCTCCAGATGCGCTCGAAGGTGCTCAACGACCGCCCCGGCGGCCTGGCCCAGGCGACCGCGGACGCCGACGAGGCGCTGCGGATCTTCCTCCGGCTCGGCGACGCGTGGGGCGCGGCGGAGGCGCTGGCGGGGCGCGGCGAGGTCGCCGAGAAGCGCGGCGAGTACGCGAGCGCGGCGCGCGACTACCGGGCGGCGATGGTGCACGCCGAGGAGCTGGGCGCGCACGGCCAGACCCTGCTGCTGCGCACCCGGCTGGGCGGGGTGATGATCGAGGACGGCCGGGCCGAGGACGGCGAACGGATGCTGCGGGAGGTGCTGACCGAGGCGGAGGGCCACAGCGGCGGCCGGGACGCGGTGCCGTACGCGCGGATGATGCTCGCCATGTGGTTGTCGATGGACGGGCGCACCAAGGAGGCCCGTCAAGAACTCCGCATCGTGCGGGAGGCGTTCGCCGTGCACGGCCCGGACATCTTGATGGGAGTGCTGGACGCCGCGCTGATCTCGCTGGACGTGGACGAGGGGCGGCACGGGGCCGACCTCCTCCCGAGGACGCGGCAGGCCCTGGAGCTCAACCGCGACTCGCTGACGCGGCTGGTGGCGCCGGACCTGCCGGTGGTGCAGCTGCTGACCGGCGCCCGGGTGCTGCTGGCCGTCCGCGGCGCGGCCGGGGCCCGGGACGCGGCCCGGCTGGTCGGCGCCTACGACGGATTGTGGAGCCGGGCGCACGTGGCGCCGCTGATCGTGCGCGAGGATCGGGCCCGCACCGAGGCGGCCGCCCGCGCGCTGCTCGGCGACGCGGCCTATGCGGCCGCCGTGGCCGAGGGCGGCGGACTGTCGCTGGACGAGGCCGCCGCCCTCATCTGACGCGCGCCGGGCGGGCGTCGGCCGCCCGCGGGGAGATCTCCCGCGGGCGGTCGCGTCAGGTCTTGTTGCGGAACTTCCGCACCGCGAGCGGCATCGTCACGGCGGTGATGGCGACCGCCCAGCCGAGCGTGATCAGCGTCGGGTGGGCCACCGGGCCATGGCCGTTGATCAGCGCGCGGGCCGCGTCGGCGAGGTTGGACAGCGGGTTGATCTTCGTGAAGCCCTCCAGCCAGCCGGGCATCGACTGCGTCGGTGCGAAGATCGACGAGCCGAACTGGAGCGGCATCAGCACCAGCATCGCCATGCCCTGCACCGCCTGCGGGGTCTTCACGCTCAGCCCCAGCAGGATGAAGATCCACATCAGGGCGGCGCCGAAGAGTGTGGACAGCGCGATCGAGGCGAGGAACGCCGGTATCGAGCCGCGGACCTCCAGGCCCAGCAGGAAGCCCATGCCCAGCAGGATCGTGGTGGCCAGCAGCATCCGGCCGACCTCGACGACGATCTTGGCTATGAGGACCGAGGACCGGGCGATGGGCATCGTCCGGAAGCGGTCCATCACGCCCTTGCGGAAGTCCTCGTTGACGCCGGAGCCGACCGCCATGGCGATGTTCATGCCCATCATCGCCATCATGCCGGGCACCAGATACTGCACGTACTCCTGCTGGTTGCCCTTGCCGGCGATGGCGCCGCCGAAGACGTAGACGAACAGCAGGATGAAGATGATCGGCATCAGCAGCGCGTCGAACAGCGTCTCCGGGTCGTGCTTGATCTGCACGAGGTTGCGCCGCGCCAGCGCGCCGATGTGCCGCAGGCTGTTCCGCAGGCCGATCCGGCCCTCGTCGGCGGTGGGCCGGGCGGCGTCCACCGTGATCGTGGCGGCGCTCATGCCCCCACCTCCGCGTAGGTCTCGTGCTCGTCGGGCGTGGAGGTGGCGGCGTCCGGGCCGCCGGTCCCGGTGGTCTTCTGGCCGGTGAGGGCGAGGAACACCTCGTCCAGGCTGGGCAGATGGGTGCTGATGCCGGCCAGGGCGAAGCCCCGGGCGCCGAGCAGGCCGACCACCGCGGTCAGCTGCTCGTCGCTGACGATGGGCACGTTGACCACACCCCCGCCGTGGTCGGCGGTGGCCCCGGCGAGACCGTCCAGACCGGCCTGGGCGAGGGCGCCCACCATCCGGTCCAGTTCACCGGCGTCGGTCGGCCGTATCTGGAGGGTCCGCCCGCCGACCTTCGCCTTCAGCTCCTCGACCTGGCCCTCGGCTATCACCTGGCCGCGGTCGATCACCGCCAGCTCGTGGGCGAGCTGCTCGGCCTCCTCCATGTACTGGGTGGTCAGCAGGACGGTGGCGCCCTCGCGGACCATCCGCTGGACCTCCTCCCATACCTCGTTGCGGGTGCGCGGGTCCAGGCCGGTGGTCGGCTCGTCCAGGTAGAGGACCGACGGCCGGCCGATCATCGAGGCGGCCAGGTCGAGCCGGCGGCGCATGCCGCCGGAGTACTTCCCGGAGGGGCGCTTGGCAGCCTCGGTCAGCGAGAACCGCTCCAGCATCTCGTCGGCGCGGGTGCGGGCTTCCTTGCGGGAGAGGTCCAGCAGCCGGCCGATCATGTAGAGGTTCTCCCAGCCGGAGAGCTTCTCGTCGACCGAGGCGTACTGTCCGGTCAGGCCGATCCGGCGGCGCAGCGCGCGGGGCTGGCGCACCACGTCGCAGCCGGCCACGACGGCGCGGCCGGCGTCCGGCACCAAGAGGGTGGACAGGCAGCGGACGAGGGTGGTCTTGCCTGCGCCGTTCGGGCCGAGCACACCGAGCACGGTGCCCTCGCGCACGTCCAGGTCCACGCCGTCGACGGCCTTCACCTCGCCGAAGTGCTTGACCAGACCGCGCACCTCAACGGCGTTGCCGCTCCTGGTGGTTGTCGTCTGTCGCGTCATGCCCTCAACAGTGCCAGCCGCCACTGACAACGCACCGACAGGCCGCCGACAGCCCGGCTGCGGGCGTGCGGCGGCCTGTCAGGCGGACCCTTTAGTGGAAGGTGTGCTCTTCAGCGGGGAAGGCGCCGCCGACCACATCCTGCGCGAACTCCTTGGCCGCGCCGCCGAGCAGTTCGCGCAGGTTCAGGTACTGCTTGACGAACCGCGGCACCCGGCCGGCGGTGAAGCCCGCCATGTCGGTCCACACCAGCACCTGGGCGTCGCACTGCGCCCCGGCGCCGATGCCGACGGTGGGGATGTGCAGCGAGCGGGTCGCCTCGGCCGCCAGCTCGGCCGGTACCGCCTCCAGCACCACCGCGAACGCCCCGGCGTCCTGCACCGCCTTGGCGTCCCGCAGCAGCTGCTGGGCGGCCTCCTCGCCACGGCCCTGGACCGGGTAGCCGCCGAAGGCGTGCACCGACTGCGGGGTCAGTCCGATGTGCGCCATGACGGGGATGCCGGCGGACACCAGCAGCTCCACCTGGTGCGCGGAACGCTCCCCGCCCTCCAGCTTGACGGCGCCCACCCCGGCCTCCTTGACCAGCCGGGTGGCGCTGCGCAGCGCCTGGACCGGGCCTTCCTGGTACGAGCCGAACGGCAGGTCGGCGACGACCAGGGCGCGCGTGGTGCCGCGGACCACCGCGGCGGACAGCAGGGTGATCTCGTCCAGCGTGACCGGCACGGTGGACTCGTAACCGAGGTGGCAGTTGCCCATCGAGTCGCCGACGAGCAGCACCGGGATCCCGGACTCGTCGAAGACCGAGGCGGTCATCGCGTCGTAGGCGGTGAGCATCGGCCACTTCTCGCCGCGCTCCTTGGCGGCGGCGATGTCGCGGACGGTGATCCGCCGCGAACGGGCACCCCCGTAGAGGGACTTGGGGTTCTCCTTGGCGGGCTTGGCGGTGGGCCCCTGGGTGGCCTCCGCGGCCGGCTTCCGGGCAGGCGAAAGCTGCGTCATGGTGACGGCTCCTGTTTCCTCATCTCGAAGCACCCTGACGGTGTCTCCGGACTCCCGTCCATGCTGGCACGGCGGGCCCGGCGAGCAAAAGGGGGAGGTGCGGCGGAGGCGGCGGCGCCGGGTCCGGGGGCGCCCGGCCGGCCCGCCGACCGGCCGCGTTCCGGCGAACCGGTGGCCTTGCCCGACGCCCTGTCGATACGGAACGGTTCCGTATCGCAAGCGGGCTATGGTGGCGCCATGGCCACCTCTCCGAAGCCACCCGCCGGCGCCCCCCGCATCCCCGCGCACCTCCACCGGCGGCGCTGGGTGATCCTCTCCGTCCTGATGCTCAGCCTGCTGATCGTGGTGCTGGACAACTCGATCCTCAACGTCGCGATGAAGACCATCGCGACCCCGGCCCCGCACGGCCTCGGCGCCACCCAGAGCGAGCTGGAGTGGGCGATCAACGCCTACACGCTGGTCTTCGCCGGGCTGCTGTTCACCTCCGGCCTGCTCGGCGACCGCCTCGGCCGGAAGAAGGTCCTCCTCTTCGGCCTGGCGGTCTTCGGCACCGGCTCGGTGCTCGCCGCGATCTCCGCCTCGCCCGCCCAGCTCATCGCCTTCCGCGCGGTGATGGGCCTGGGCGGCGCCTTCGTCATGCCGGCCACCCTCGCCATCTTGATGAACGTCTTCGAACGGGAGGAGCAGCCGCGGGCGATCGGCATCTGGGCCGGCGGTGTGGGGCTGGCCATCGCCGTCGGCCCGATCGCCGGCGGGCTGCTGCTCGACCGCTTCTGGTGGGGCTCGGTCTTCCTGATCAACGTCCCGATCGTGGTGCTCGCGCTGATCACGATGGTGCTCCTGGTGCCCGACTCCAAGGACCCCGCCCCCGGCAGGCTCGACCCGGTGGGGGTGCTGCTCTCCGTGGTCGGCCTGGTCCTGCTGGTCTACGGGATCATCAAGGGCGGCCAGCTCGCCGACTTCACCGCCCCCGTGGTGCTGGCCACGATCCTCGCCGGCCTGGTGGTGCTGGCCGGCTTCGTCGTCCACCAGAGGCGCAGCGACCACCCGTCCATCGACGTCGGCTACTTCCGCCGGCCCGCCTTCTCGGCCGCCGTCGCCGCCATCGCGCTGGTCTTCTTCGCGCTGATGGGCGTCACGTTCTTCATCGTCTTCTACGTGCAGAGCGTGCGCGGCTACAGCCCGCTCTCGTCCGGGCTGCTGATCCTGCCGCTGGCCGCCGCCCAGCTGATCTTCGCGCCCCGGGCCCGGCTCGCGGTGGACCGGTTCGGCGCCCGCGCGGTGTGCACCGTCGGCATGCTGGTGGTAGCCGTCACCATGGCCGGGATGGTGCTGCTGCGCACAGGCACCCCGATCTGGGTGCTGGAGGTGCTGTTCTTCCTCCAGGGCACCGGGATGGCGCACATCATGCCGCCGGTCACCGTCACGATCATGCAGTCGCTGCCGCGCGAGAAGGCCGGCTCCGGCTCGGCGATCAACAACATCTTCCGGCAGGTCGGCGGCACCCTCGGCGTCGCCGTCATGGGCTCGCTGCTGTCCACCACCTACCGCAACGGCATCCAGGGCACCCTCGACGTGCTGCCCGGCCTGCCCGGCCCGGTGCGGACCGCGGCCGGCGAGTCCATCGAGGCCACCCTCGGCCTCGCCGCCCGGCTGCACCCGGGCGTGGCCCACCTGCTGATCGCCCGGGCCGACGAGGCCTTCCTGCACGCCATGCACGTCACCGCGCTGGGCTCGTCGATCGTCTCGGTCTTCGGGGCCGTGGTGGTCGCCGCGTTCCTGCCGGGCAAAATGGCCCAGGCCCCGCACCCGGCGGAGCCGCGGGACGGACGGAAGGCGGGCGCAGCACGATGAGCGGGGTGGCGGAAGACCGCGGGCGGACGGACGGGGTGCGCGCGGACGCGTCGGCCCCCGGGCGCCGGGGCCGCCCGCGCAGCGCCGCCGCCGACTCCGCCATCATCGAGGCGGTGCTCCGCCTGATCGAGGAGGGCGTCCCCATAGGCGAGGTGTCCATGGAGCGGATCGCCCGGGAGGCCGGCGTGGGCAAGGCCACGCTCTACCGCCGCTGGCCCGGCAAGAGCGCGCTGCTGCTCGATGTGATGCGGTCCCTGGAGGCGCCCGGCCCGCCGCTGGCCGGCGGGCCGGTCCGCGAGGACCTGGTGCTGCTGCTGGAGTTCTGGCGCCACCGCGGCCTGGCCAAGCGCAACTCCGCGGTACTGCGCACGGTCGTCAGCCATGTCCAGGCCCAGCCCGAGCTGTGGACGGAGTACCACGAGACGGTGGTCCGGGCCCGGCACGAGGCGCTGATAGGGGTGCTGCGGCGCGGGGTGGCCACCGGTGAGGTCCGCGCCGACCGCGACCTGGAGACCCTCGCCGACCTCTTCGTCGGCCCGATGCTGGCCCGGGCCCTCCTGCGGGAGTGGAAGGAACTGCCCGAGGGGTTCGCCGAGGACGTCGTCGACACGGTGCTGGAGGGCGTCCGGCCCCGGCCGGCACTGCCGGACACGAAGGCCGGATGACCTTGATCGTGGGGCATGTGACCGGAAGATGCCCGTTCTGTCACAGCCGCCGTCACGAAGCGTCATACCGGAACCCGGCGCGCCGCACACACCGTCATCCCTTGCGGGAACGCCACGACGGATCCGGCGGTACGCGGATCTAAGAGAGCGTTTCACCGCCATCACCTAGGGTCGAAGATCACAGGTGCGGCGCATCGGAGCAGGGCGGCAAGGCAGTGAGGACGGCACAATGACGCAGGCGTACACGACGCAACAGGGACACGGCCAGGGCTCGCTGCGGGCCGGTTCGGGGCCCGGCCGCCTGCGCAACTGGTGGCGCCGGGAGGGCATGTGGCGGCGCGGCATCGTCCTCGCGCTGCTCGCCGTGGTCCTGGGACTGGCGATGGTGCTGCACGGCCACATCCCCAACACCGTGGGGAATCTGGGCAGTCTGCTGGAGACCTTCCTGCCGTGGCTGGGCCTGGGCATCCCGCTGCTGCTGCTGTGCGCGCTGCTGCGCCGCTCGGCGACCGCGCTGGTGGCGCTGGTGCTGCCGGCCTTCGCGTGGGTCAGCCTCTTCGGCGGGCAGATCACCGACAAGTCCGGCACCGGCGGCAACCTCACCGTGCTCACCCACAACGTCGACGCCGACAACCCCGACCCGGCGGGCACCGCCCGGGACATCGTGGCCTCCGGCGCGGACGTGGTGGCCCTGGAGGAGCTGACCGGCAAGGCGCTGCCGACCTACCGCGCGGGCCTGTCCGCGACGTACCCGTACCACACCGTGCAGGGCACCGTCGGCCTGTGGAGCAAGCGCCCGCTGGCCGACGCCCGCCCCGTGGACATCAAGATCGGCTGGGTCCGGGCGCTGCGCGCCACCGTCACCGCCGCCGACGGCCGGAAGATCGCCGTCTACGTCGCGCACATGCCGTCCGTACGCGTCTACGTCGACAAGGGCTTCACCGTGCACCAGCGGGACGGCAGCGCCCAGGCGCTCGGCGAGGCGATCGCCGCCGACCCGGTCCGGCAGGTCGTGCTCCTCGGCGACCTCAACGGCACCATGAACGACCGCTCGCTGGCCCCGCTGACCTCCCAGCTGCGCTCCGCCCAGGGGGCGGCGGGCGACGGCTTCGGCTTCAGCTGGCCGACCGGCTTCCCGATGGCCCGGATCGACCAGATCCTGGTGAAGGGCATCGACCCGGTCCGGGCGTGGGTGCTGCCGGCCACCGGCAGCGACCACCGGCCGGTGGCGGCCACCGTGAAGATCTGAGGACCGCCGCAGCGGCGACCGGGCACCGGGCCCGCGCCGACGGGACCGCCGTCCCGCCGACGCGGGCCTTTCGCATGCCGTTTTCGCGCCGGAAGACTCGGCCTGGAACACTTTGTTCCTTCTTCGACCTCAGGCGCCTTCGCGCGCCGCACCGCGCACCCCCACCCGAAAGGTTCTCCATGCCCTTGGCTCTGCTCGCGCTCGCGATCTCGGCCTTCGGTATCGGCACCACCGAGTTCGTGATGATGGGCCTGCTGCCCGACGTCGCGGACGCCCTGGGCACCTCCGTGCCCACCGCCGGCTACCTCGTCTCCGCCTACGCCCTCGGCGTCGTCATCGGCGCCCCGCTCCTGACCGCGCTCGGCTCCCGCGTCCCCCGCAGGCGGATGCTGGTGGCGCTGATGGCGGTCTTCACGGTCGGCAACCTCGCCTCCGCCCTGGCCCCCACCTTCGGCCTGCTGATCGCCGGCCGGCTGCTGGCCGGGCTGCCGCACGGCGCGTTCTTCGGTGTCGGCGCGGTGGTCGCCGCCAAGCTGGCGAGCGAGGGCCGCCAGGCCCGCGCGGTGGCCACCATGTTCCTGGGCCTGACCATCGCCAACATCGTCGGCGTGCCCGCCGCCACCCTGCTCGGCCAGCACCTCGGCTGGCGCGCCACCTTCCTGGTCGTGGCCGGTATCGGCCTGGTCGCGATGGCCTCCCTGGCCCGGCTGGTCCCGCCGCTGCCGGCCGAGCCGCACGGCGGCCTCGGCGGCGAGCTGCGCGCCCTCGGCGACCGCCAGGTGCTGCTCGGCCTGCTCACCACCGTCTTCGGCTTCGCCGGGATCTTCGCCGTCTACAGCTACCTCGCGTCGATGATGACCGAGGTCACCGGCTTCGCCGCCGGAACGGTCCCGCTGGTCCTGGCCCTCTTCGGCATCGGCATGACGCTCGGCGCGCTGGCCGCCGGACCGCTCACCGACCGGGCGCTGCGCCCCACCCTCTACGGGGCCCTCGGCGCGCTCGCCGTCGTCCTGGCCGCCTTCCACTTCGTCGCATCCGTGAAGTGGGCGGCGCTGGTCGGCGTCGTCCTCATCGGCGCCGTCGGCTTCCTGACCACCACGCCGTTGCAGATGCTGGTGATGACCAAGGCGCAGCAGGCGCCCACGCTGGCCGCCGCCTCCAACCAGTCGGCGTTCAACCTCGCCAACGCCGGCGGCGCCTGGATCGGCGGCCTGGTCCTCTCGGCGGGCTGGGGCTGGACCTCGCCCACCCTGGCCGGCGCCGTGCTGGCCGCCGTCGGCCTGGCGGTGGCGCTGCTGGCCGGCCGGCTGGACCGCGGCGCCCACGGCACGCCCCCGCAGGCCGGCGGCGGTGCCACCCGGATCGTGGCGCGCGGCGGCGAGGGCGAGCCGGCGCCGGCGGACGCGGTCAGGCCCCCTCTCGCCAGTGGTTCGTGATCGGCAGCCGCCGGTCCTTCCCGAAGCCCTTGGCGGAGATCTTGGTGCCGGGCGGGTACTGCCGGCGCTTGTACTCGGCGCGGTCCACCATCCGCAACACCCGGGTCACCAGCGCCGGATCGAAGCCCTCCGCCACGATTTGCGCCCGGCCCCGGTCGCGGTCGACGTACAGCTCCAGGATCCGGTCCAGCACCGCGTAGTCCGGCAGTGAGTCGGTGTCGACCTGGCCGGGCCGCAGCTCGGCGCTGGGCGGCTTGCTGAGCGTGTGCTCGGGGATCGGCGGGGTCTGGCCGCGCTCGACGGCGGCCTGGTTGCGCCAGTGCGCCAGCGCGTAGACGGCGGTCTTGTAGACGTCCTTGATCGGGCCGTAGCCGCCGACCGAGTCGCCGTAGAGCGTCGAATAGCCGCACGCCAGCTCGGACTTGTTGCCCGGGGCGAGGACCAGGTGCCCCTCCTCGTTGGAGATCCCCATCAGGATCGTGCCGCGCAGCCGCGACTGGAGGTTCTCCTCGGCGAGCCCGGTCAGCCCCAGCGCGCCCATGGAGGCGTCGAACATCGGGCCGATCGGCACCGTGCGGAAGCGCAGCCCGGTACGGCGGGCCAGTTCGGCGGCGTCCCCCAGGGAGTGGTCGGAGGAGTAGCGCGAGGGCATCGCGACCGCGTGCACCTTGTCGGCGCCCAGCGCGTCGCAGGCGAGCGCGGCCACCAGCGCCGAGTCGATCCCGCCGGACAGCCCGAGCACCACGCTGCCGAAGCCGTTCTTGGCGACGTAGGCGCGCAGCCCGACGACCAGCGCGGTGTAGATCTCCTCCAGGTCGCCCAGGCGCTCGGCCCGGCCCCCCACGGTCTGCGGCGGGTACGGCGGCAGGGGGTCGGCGGAGAGCACGACGTGGTCCACCCGCAGTCCGTCGTCCAGCACCCCGGACGGCGGCTCGGGCGCCGCGGCCGGCAGCTCCAGATCGACCAGCACGCACCCCTCGGCGAACTGCGGGGCCCGCGCGATCACCCCGCCGTCCCGGTCGACGATGAGCGAGTCGCCGTCGAAGACCAGCTCGTCCTGGCCGCCCGTCATCGCCAGGTAGGCGGTGGTGCAGCCGGCCTCCTGGGCCCGCTTGCGGACCAGCTCCAGCCGGGTGTCGTCCTTGTCCCGCTCGTACGGCGAGGCGTTGACCGACAGCAGCAGCCCGGCGCCGGCGCTGCGCGCGGCGGGCACCCGGCCGCCCTCCTGCCACAGGTCCTCGCAGATGGCCAGCGCCACGTCGACGCCGTGGAGGCGGACGACCGGCAGGGTGTCGCCGGGGACGAAGTAGCGGAACTCGTCGAAGACGCCGTAGTTCGGCAGGTGGTGCTTGGCGAAGGTGAGCGCGACCGCGCCGCGGTGCAGCACCGCCGCGGCGTTCTGCGGGGCGCCGGCCGGCCGGCCGTAGCGGGGCCGCGCCTGCCCGCAGCGGTCGAGGTAGCCGACGACGACCGGGACGTCGCCCAGCCCCTCAGCGGCCAGCCGGACGGCCAGGTCGGCCAGGGCGGCCCGGCTCGCCTCGACGAACGAGGCACGCAGCGCGAGGTCCTCGACGGGATAGCCGGTCAGCGCCATCTCCGGGAACGCCACGAGGTGCGCGCCCTGGCCGGCGGCGTGCCGGGTCCAGTGCACGATCGTCTCGGCGTTGCGGGCGAGGTCGCCGACACAGGAATCGATCTGGTTGAGGGCGAGACGGAGTTGAGGCACCCCGCCAGTTTAATCGTCTTTCTGACGCAATGGGGGGTAGCGGCACGCCGCGGCCCCCTGCGACGGCGTCACAGGGGGCCGCGGTGAAGGCCCGGCGGCCGGGCTGGGCGGTCACTTCCGCCGGTAGCCGAGGACCGTCATCATCCCCGACTCCGAGTGGTAGATGTTGTGGCAGTGCAGCATCCACAGTCCCGGGTTGACGGCGTCGAAGTCGACGGAGAGGCGCTGGCCGGGATACACGATCGTGGTGTCCTTGCGCGGCCCGCCGCCCGGCAGATGGAAGCTGTGCCCGTGCAGGTGCATCGGGTGGAACATGTTGGTCCGGTTGCGGAACTCCAGCCGCACCCGCTCGCCCTCCCGCACCCCGTAGCGCTCGGACGGGGTGTACGGCCGCCCGTTGATCGCCCAGTTGAAGCTCCGCATGTTGCCGGTGAGCCGCACGCCGAGGACGCGGTCGGGCTGCCGGGTCCCGGCCCGTACGCTCTCGTGCGCCCGGAGCCGGTCCACGGTCATCAGCCGCCCGTCCAGCTCGTCGGGCCGGGCCGGGGACTCCGGGATCTTCCCGCCGGCGGTGCGCAGCACGGCCAGCGTCGCCCGGTGCTTGCCCTCGGCGAGCGCCACCAGCGGGAAGATCCCGGACTTGGCGGTGACCACGACGTCGTAGCGCTCGGCCATGCCGATGAGCAGCGCGTCGCCCCGGGCGTGCTCCACCGGGTTGCCGTCGGTGTGCGTCACCGTCATCCGGTGGCCGCCCAGCGCCACCCGGTAGGCGGTGTCGCCGCCCGCGTTGATGAACCGGATCCGGATCCGGTCGCCGGGCCGGGCGTGGAAGACCTCCGGGTCCTCGTGCGTCCGGCCGTTGATGAGGTGGTACGGGTAGTCCACGTTGCCCGGCATGCTGCGGAGCAGTTGGCTGTGGCCGCCGTGCAGGATGCGGGACGGTCCGCGGCCGCGGTCCCGGGGGCCGCCGTCGCGGCGCGCTCCGCGGCTGGCCCGCTGCGCGAACAGGTCGTCGGCGCCCTCGCCGTCCAGGTCCAGCGGGTCCAGGTCCATGTCGTCCGGGCCGAGGTCCAGCCCGCCGATGTTCATGGTCGGGTGGTCCGGCTCCTGCCGGTCCGGCTCCGTCCGCCCGCCGTCGCGTCCCCGGCGGGCCTCGCGGCCGTGCTCCGCACCGCGGTCGTCGCGGTTGCGGTCGCGGTCGCCGTCGTCGCGCCGGTCGTCCGCGTCCCGGCCGTGGTCGTCCCGATCGCGGTCGCGCCCCCGGTCGCGCATGTGGTCGTCGTCCGCGTCGCCGTGCATCAGGCCGCGGCCGTGGTTGAGCTCGTTCAGGATGTCGTCCGGGTCGCTGCCGTCCACCCCGTCGAGCCAGTCGTCCAGCACCACGACCCACTCCCGGTCGTACGCCATCGGCTCCTTGGGGTCCTCGACGATCAGCGGGGCGTACAGCGCGCGGTCCTGCTGGACGCCGAGGTGCGGGTGCATCCAGTAGGTGCCCGGCTCGGTGACCCGGAAGCGGTAGTAGAAGGACGCGCCGGGCTTGATCGGGCGCTGGGTGACGTCGGGGACGCCGTCCATGTCGTTGCGCAGCGGCATCCCGTGCCAGTGCAGCGTGGTCGACTGCGGCAGGCGGTTGAGCAGGGTCACCGCGAGGGTCTCGCCGGCGGTGACCCGGATCGCCTCGCCCGGCACGCCGTCGCCGTACGCCCAGGTGTCCACGGTCCGGCTGCCGAGGTCGAGCCGGGTCTTCCGGGCCTCGATGTACAGGCGCCGCTCCGGACCGGTACCGCGCCGGCGCTCGGCCTCGGCGACCTCCGGACCGTGCGGGTCGACGTAGCCGCCCCGGCCGGAGCGGCCGTCGCCGTCCCGGCCGGGGGAGCCGTCGGCTCTGGAGGAGGCGGCCAGCAGGCCGCTGCCGGCGACCGCGATGCCCGCGCCGAGCAGGGCCCGGCGGGAGTGCGTAGGAAGGGAATCCATGGGGTGAGCACCTCGTGGCGATGTCGGGGGCGGGGGAGCGGGGCGGCCGCGGACGCCGGCCGGTGACGGGTACGGGTCCCCGCCCGCTGGACCCCGGTAGCGGCGTCGGGGCGGGGAACGTCACCGGCCCTCGGCGAGACCGGGCGCGCTGCGCTGCGCGCGCCCGGTGGTGTCAGACGGGGCGTCGGCGGCGCGGCGCCGGGGGTATCGGCCACGGGCCGGGAGACGGGCGGCCGCGCCGGGCGGCGGTCCTGCGGTGTTCTCGCATCGCGCACCTCTCGACGGCCGGAGACCTGCGGACCCACCCCCGCTCCCGGGGGACGGCCCCGGAGGGATCCCATCGCGCCGCGCGCGCCGCGCCCGGTGGACCGTCTGCCTATTCTTGGCCTTCCCACGCCCCCGGCGTGTCCGGCATTCCGGACGCGCCGCGCGGGACCACCCGAACACCAGGAAGTCCGTGCGTCCGACCCGCCCCGCCCCCGGTGCGCGCACCGGCGCCGGCACGGCCGCCGCCGTGCTGCTGCTCGGCGCGCTCGCCTACACCGCCTGGGTGCTGGAGCTGGTGATCGCCACGGGGCTGGACCCGGTGCGGGCGTACGTGAGCGAACTGGCCGCCGCCGACCAGCCGCTGGGCGGCCTGTTCCGCGCCACCGACCTGGTCGCCGGGCTGCTGGTGCTGGCCGGCGCGCTGACCGCGCTCGCCACCGTCCCGCGCCGGCCCTGGACGGCCGCCGGCTTCGGCGCCCTGGCCCTGTTCGGCGCCGCCACCGTGCTGGACTCCCGGCTGCCGCTGAGCTGCGCGCCCACCAGCGACCCGGTCTGCGCCGCCCGGGAGACCGCCGGACTGGTCCCGGCGACCCACACCGCGCACGCGGTCAGCAGCACCCTGGCCCTGCTCGGCGCGCTGGCCGCGCTGGTCCTGCTGACCGTCGCGGCCCGCCGGTACGGCGACTGGCCCGCGCTCGCCCGCCTCGGCCCGCCGCTGGTGCTGGCCGAATTTGCCGCCACCGCCTGGACGCTGGCCGAGGTCGGCGCCCTCACCGCGGGCGGGGACACCTGGGCGCTCGGCGTCGGCCAGCGCCTCCAGGTGCTGCTGGTCGCGGTCTACCTCGCCGTGCTCGCCGGCTGCCTGGCGCGCCCCGTCCTTAGGGCCGGCACCCCGGCCGGGCCCGCACCGGCGCCCACGTCGACACCGCGGCCGACGCCGCTGCCTTCGGACCCGCCGCGAGGAGGACCCGCCCCATGAACCGTCCCGCAGGACCCCGCCCCGCCCCCGGCCGGATGGTGCGCGTCGGCGGGCTGCCGCTGCATGTGCTGAGCGAGGGCCGCGGCCCCGTCGTCGTGCTCAGCGGCGGCCTCGGCATGGCCTGGTTCGACTGGGACGAGGTCGCCGCGCTGCTCGCCCCGCACCGCACCGTCGTCCGCTTCGACCGCCCCGGCCTGGGCCTGAGCGCCCCGGCCGGCGCACCGCCCGACCTCGTCGGCGAGGCGGACCGGATCGCCGGCCTGCTGGACGCCCTCGGCCACCGGGAGCCGGCCACCGTCGTCGGCCACTCGCTGGCGGGCTTCCACGCCGAGGCGTTCGCCCGGCTGCACCCGCACCGCTGCGCCGGGCTCGTCGTCGTCGACGGCAGCGTCGAGGAGGACCCCCGGCCCCGGCTGCCGCGCACCGTGCGGACCGCCTGGGCGGGCGCGCTGGCCGGCGCGCTCTGCGCCGCCGGGGTGCCGCGCGCCCTGGGGCCCGCCGCCCGGCGCCTGATGGGACGCGCCGCGACGGTCGGCAGTCATCCGCCGCACCCCTGGGAGCGCGTCGGCTACCGCACCAGCCGGGTCGCGCGCGCCTGCGCCCTGGAGAACGCGACCTACCCCTACCAGGCCGCCGAACTCGCCGCGCTGCGCCCGGACCACCCGCTGCCCGCCGTCCCGGTCTCCGTCCTCGCCGCGTACGACGGCGGGGAGACCGCCCGGGGCCTGCGCTGGCTGGCACGCCAGCGGGCGCTCGCCGGCGCGCTGGGCGGCCGCTTCACCGTCGCCGCCCCGGCCGGCCACCTGGTGATGGCCGACGCCCCGGAGGCGGTCGCCCGCGCCGTACTGGACCTCGCGCCCACCGGCTCCGGGACGCCGGACCGCTGAGCCCCGGGGGCGGGCCGCCGACCGGAACCGCCCCGCAAGGCAAGGCACGGACCGCTCAACACCCGGTCAACGTCCCTCCACGCCGCCTCCAAGAGTGGATCAAGCCACCGGGAAAGTCGCGGTCGGCCGCGCAGAGCCGGTGCCCCACGGGAAGGATGCGGGGCGTGGGCCGGCGCAGGGCGGTTCTGATTCAGGCCAAGGGTGCGTAATGTGACGGTAACCCCCTGACGTGATACTGGTGGGCCACAACGCGATGATCCCCGCGTGGACAGGCCGGATGACCTGCAAGGATTGGTGAACCATGGACAAGCAGCAGGAGTTTGTGCTCCGGACGCTGGAAGAGCGCGACATTCGCTTCGTCCGGCTGTGGTTCACCGATGTCCTGGGTTTCCTGAAGTCCGTCGCGGTGGCCCCCGCCGAACTGGAGCAGGCCTTCGACGAGGGCATCGGCTTCGACGGCTCGGCCATCGAGGGCTTCGCCCGGGTCTACGAGTCCGACATGATCGCCAAGCCGGACCCGGGCACCTTCCAGATCCTGCCGTGGCGCGCCGAGGCCCCGGGCACCGCCCGGATGTTCTGCGACATCCTGATGCCCGACGGCTCGCCCTCGTACGCCGACCCGCGGTTCGTCCTCAAGCGCATCCTGGCCAAGACCTCCGACCTCGGCTTCACCTTCTACACCCACCCCGAGATCGAGTTCTTCCTGCTCAAGGACAAGCCGGTGGACGGCTCCCGGCCGATCCCCGGCGACTCCTCCGGCTACTTCGACCACACCCCGCAGAACGTGGGGATGGACTTCCGCCGCCAGGCCATCACCATGCTGGAGTCGATGGGCATCTCGGTGGAGTTCAGCCACCACGAGGGCGCCCCCGGCCAGCAGGAGATCGACCTGCGCTACGCCGACGCGCTCTCCACCGCCGACAACATCATGACCTTCCGGCTGGTGATGAAGCAGGTCGCGCTGGAACAGGGCGTGCAGGCCACCTTCATGCCCAAGCCCTTCTCGGAGTACCCGGGTTCGGGCATGCACACCCACCTCTCGCTCTTCGAAGGCGACCGCAACGCCTTCCACGAGTCGGGCGCCGAGTACCAACTGTCCAAGGTGGGGCGCTCGTTCATCGCCGGTCTGCTCAAGCACGCCGGCGAGACCGCCGCCGTCACCAACCAGTGGGTCAACTCCTACAAGCGCATCTGGGGCGGCGCCAACCGCACCGCGGGCGCCGGCGGCGAGGCCCCCTCGTACATCTGCTGGGGCCACAACAACCGCTCCGCCCTCATCCGCGTGCCGATGTACAAGCCCGGCAAGATGGGCTCCACCCGCGTCGAGGTCCGCTCCGTCGACTCCGGCGCCAACCCGTATCTGGCCTACGCGGTGCTGCTCGCGGCCGGCCTCAAGGGCATCGAGGAGGGCTACGAACTCCCCGCCGGCGCCGACGACGACGTGTGGGCGCTGTCCGACGCCGAGCGCCGGGCGATGGGCATCGAACCGCTGCCGCAGAACCTCGGCGAGGCCATCGAGCTGATGGAGCGCAGCGAACTGGTCGCCGAGACCCTCGGGGAGCACGTCTTCGACTTCTTCCTGCGCAACAAGAAGCAGGAGTGGGAGGAGTACCGCTCCGAGGTCACCGCCTTCGAGCTGCGCAAGATGCTGCCGGTGCTGTAACGGCAGGTCAGAGCGCTATCGCCGCTGAACGACGTGGGGCCACGCGGTCGTTGACCGCGTGGCCCCATTCTCGTCTCACTCGCTCTGGGCCGCCTGTGGGCCGTCGGGCGCTCGATCGACGCCTTCGTAGAGGCTGTCCACGGCCCTGCGGGTCCGCCCCTCACTGCTCGGCAGCAGGTGAGTGTAGACCCGCAGTGTGAACCCCGGGTCGGTGTGCCCGAGGTACGTGCTCAACGCCTTGATGTTCTCTCCGGAGTCCAACAGGACGGAAGCGTAGAAGTGCCGTAGCGCGTGCATGCCGTCCGCTCGGGCTGACACATGGCGTTCGCCGGGCTTCGGCTCGGGAAGGACGCCGGCCCCCACGAGGGCGGGCTTCCAGACCCGCGCGTTGAAGTCCGTTCGCCGCACCGCGCCGTCGCCGTCCGTGCGTGTGAAGAGCAGACGCTTGGTCACCGGCGGACCGTCGGGGCGCAGCCATGGCAATGTCACCGAGACTGGGGGATGCGCTTCCAGGTGGCGCTTCAAGACATGGGACACGCGATCGGGTAGAGGGACGTCGCGCTCCTTGTCTCGCTTCGGCCGGGCGAACACGAGCTTCCCGTTCGAGACCTTCACTTGAAGGGCTACGTGCAGCCACCCCGTGTCGAAGCCGATGGCATCCGCCGAGAGACCGAAGATCTCGCCCTGTCGGAGTCCGCATCCTGCCCCGAGATCGACCATCGCTCGGTACTCAGCGGGCAGCGCGGCGCGAACAGCGAACGTGCGTTGCTTGGGCCAGGGCACCACCCGGGCCCCGCTCGGTGCCGGCGCCCGTACGCTGCTGGCCTGGCACGGGTTTCGGTGCAAGTAGTCGTCGTCCACAGCTGCGGTGAACACACCTGACACGCTGGCGAAGATGACGCGGCGGTAGGAGGAAGCTGGCACTGCTCGCTCCAACTCGCTGAGCCATTCCCGGATGTGCTCGGGTTTGAAGGACCCGAGCGGGCGCGCCCCCAGGTACGGGATCGCGTGGCGGCGAATCTGGACGGCCACGGGTTCACGGGTCGTCGGATCTGTCGTCTGGGACTGAAGCCATTTCTCCGCGTACTGCCGGAAGGTGGTCCGGCTGGCCTTCGGATCGACATACCGGCCGCTGTCCATGTCGGCCTCGATCTTCGTGAGCCACTTCTCGGCGAGCCGCTTCTTCCCGTCGGGGAAGCTTTGGGACTTCTCGGTACCGTCAGGCCCGACGTAGCGGGCGCGGTATCGCATGCCGGTGCCGTGGCGGTCGGTCTTTACGCGGCGGGGCTTGCCGTTGGCGTCGTCTTCGGTCTTGTACCAGCGGTCTTGGATGTGGCCTGCCATGTGTGGGTTCTCCGGGGAAGCGAGCGGGCGGGGCCAGTGGCCCCGCCCGTGGGTGAGTTCGGCTCAGGGGTGTGGCTCAGGCGGCTTCGTCGGCGGCCATGAGCGCCTCGGCCCAGGCGCGAACGGCGGCGGGGTCGTAGCGGACGTGCTTGCCGACGCGGAATCCGGGCGGGCCGGTGCGCTTCTTGCGCCACTCGTAGACGGTCTCCAGCGGGACGTCGAAGAGGGCGGCGATGTCGGTGGGGGTGAGGTAGCGGTCGGGGAGGCCACTCCGAAGGGTGGCTGTGGCGGACGGGGGCATTCGCGTCTCCTGGAGTCATGCAGCGTCGGTCGGGCCGGACGTGCTGTCCGAGGTGCGGATTTCTGCGTCATTGCGTCATCAGCGTCGTTCAGGCTTTTGACCTGGGGTTTTGTGTGACGCAGTGGTGTGGGGGTGCGTCATCGCAGTGTCATGGGCTGCGTCGGTGGGTGACGCAGATGACGCAGGATGACGCAGGAATCGCCGTCTGCGTCATGGCTGTTGCCGCAGGTCACGGGCTGTCTTTCGACCTGCCTGACGTAGATGACGCAGCGTCTTCCCTCTTAGGACAAAAGAGGGGGTGCCTGTTGTAGTCCGGTGCGCCTCTCAGCGTGAAGAAGGAGCCGCTGCGCGGCGCGACCATCGGGCGGCGTTCCGCCGAACAGCAAGAGGAGCACGCCTGGCCGGGGGTGCTCCTCTTGCTTGTCCGGCCGGTCGCGTGGTCGCGGGTCAGAACATCGGCTTCTGCTCACGTCGGGGCGGGGTCGGGCGGTGGGCGATCTCGATGTAGCGGCTCTCTGCCGTGCGGCCCCAGTCGATCAGGACGTCCCGTGCGGCGAGAGTCGGTTGGAGGCGCTTGAGGCGGTCGGAGAGGACTTTGCCGGTGGTCGGCCAGCCCTTGGGCAGGGGGCGTAGTTCGTCGTCGCTGTAGAGGCGGCTGAGGAGGTGCAGCCATTCGGTGGAGGTCATGCGCTGCTCTGCACCGGCTTCGATGCTGTCGGCGTGCTTGAGCACGGTCTGCGCGAGGAGGTCACCTTCGATGACGTCGTCGTTGAGGTCGTCCAGGCTGGCCCGGTAGGCGCTCAACGCTCCCAGGCTGGTTGCTGCGTCGAGCTGCGCGCACACATGGGCGAAGTCGGCCATCCGCAGGTCGGTGGGGGTCTCTGCCTCGGCCGCGCGGACCTGGACCGTAAGGTCCAGGAGAGACCCGAGCACGACCGGCAGCACCTCTTCGTACTCTGCCCACAGTTCCGCCTCGGTGCGCCGGACGCGGGGGCGTTCCAGCCGCAGTGGCAGGAGGCGTTCGGCGAGGTCGGGCCGGATGACGCCCACGTCGATGCCCGTCAGGAGCAGAGGGCGGCGGTAGCCGACGCGGAACACGTCGCCGTCGGTGAACAGGGCACGCTTGACGTTCTCGGCGCCGGTGACGATGCAGCACATGGCGTCGGACAGGTCCGGGGTCATGTGGGAGAGGTTGTCCAGGGCAGTGACCCACCCGGCGGCCACGGCCGCGAGGAGGTTCTCCTCGTCCTTCGGGGCGCGGCGCAGGTCGCCGCTCATGCCCTCGATGATGCGCACGAGCATCCGCCCGCCGGTGGACTTGCCGGCGCCCTGGGGACCGGTGAGGAAGGGGGCGGGGACGGGCACGGACGGGCCGAGGCAGCCGATCAGCCAGGCGATGGCGAGGCACTCGGTCTCGGCGTTGGCGAAGTTGCACAGCCTCATGAGGAGGTCGATGCCCTTGCCGTCGGTGTCCTTGGCGGGGAGGGGGAGTTCGCCGGTGAGCTGGGTGCGCCGCCAGCAGACCTCGCGTGGGTCGGGGGTGAGGATGTCCCAGCCGGTGGGGTGGATGCGGACGGACTGTCCGTCGTCGCGGCCCAGGTCGAGCCACGTCGCTCCGTCGGCCCCGGGGGCGACGCGGATGTGGACGGGTTGCACGTCCTCGGTCAGTGCGAGTGCTTCGATCAAATCCAGCGCCTCTTTCAGGGCGGTTCCGTTGAACACGCCGCAGCCGTCCTTGTACAGGCCGACCATGAGTTCCTGGCGGTGGCTACCCGTCGTGCCCTGCGAGCGGATTGGACGAGCCACAGGGTGGCCCGTCCGCTGCGCGTAAACGGTGCCGTCGACGGTGCGGAAGTACCGGAAGTGCGCTTGCGCGTAGTCGGTGATGATCTCGCGGGCTGGGGTCTTCTCGTCGTCGGACATCACACCTCACATCCCCAGCGCGGTCTGGGCGTTGGCCCAGGCGTCGGTGCAGTGCCTCACGGACTCGCCCTTCGCGTGCGCGGCGGCGAACAGCTGCTCCACGTGCGCGTCGGTGAGGCAGCCGCACCGACCGTGGGCGGACAGGACGGAGAGGAAGGTCCGGTAGACGGTGGTGTGGACCGCACTCTGAGCGGCGGTGATGCGCTGCTCAGCCATGGCAATGCCCCGGTCCAGGTAGACGGGGCTGCGGTGCCGGCACTCCCCGCCCCCTGCCGGCGCGGGCACGGTGACGACGGGCCGGGCAGGCCGGGCCGTCGGCGGCTTCTTCACGACCAGAGCGCGGACGGCGTCGGGCAGGGTGGTCATGGTGCCGGTGCCAGGGCCGAGCCACCGGGCGTAGGACATCGACGACTTGATGTCGATGCCGGGGCGCACAGCGTTCGCGGACTGCATCGCACCCCGGTAGATCCAGTGCTCGCCCCGCGTCGTCGATACCGCGCGGGTGGCAGGCAGTGCCTCTCGGGCCCATGCGATGGCTGCCGCGTCGTCCAGGTCGACCACCGTCAGCCCCGCCCCGCCGGGGTGGTAGGCGACGGCGGCCGCCTCACGCCACGCGGACGTCCATGCCGGCGAGGTGAGGACGCGGAGGTCGGTGGTGGCGGCGGCCCAGGCGTGGCAGACGCTGGGGCACTCGCAGGGACCGGCGTTCTTCATGTTCGGCCGGCCACCGCACGCGTTCCCCTTGCATGCACGGCAGTTGCCGAACGGGACCTTTCCCGCCCGCAGGGGGAGAACCGGCACGTCGGCGGCGGCCAGAGCGAGGGCTACTCGCCGGATGTCGGTGGGTTGGGTCATGCTGGATATCTCCTGTTCCGTGAACTGAGCGGGGACCAGGGCGGGCCGCGGTCATTGGCGTGAGGCGGCCCGCCCTAGCCATGCCTAGAAGGGCGGTTCGTCGCTGTAGCCGCCGGGCGGGGTCCGCCGCAGGGCGCGGGGCAGACGCGGCAGGGGCAGCACGAGCCAGCAGCGGGTGTTGTCCCAGCAGGTGCAGGGCTCCCATTCGGTGCCGGCGTACTCGCCGTTGTGGTCGCCGTAGTCGTACGAGGTGCCTCCGTTGCCCTCGCAGGTGGAGCAGTCGGGACGAGGGGTATCGGCGAGGTAGAGCCCCCGGTAGGGGCAGACGCGCTGGATACGCAGACGCATGACGGGTCTCCTAGCGGTGGTTGATGGTGCCGTTGACGCGGCCGAACAGGCCGGTTGAGGTGATGTGTTGGGTGATGTGCGGGCGGTGTGCTGCGGTGGATCGGGCTTTGATGCGGCCGATGAGGGCGGCTGCGGCGGCCCCTCCGGCGGCGAGGGCGGCGACGGTGGACCACAGGACGTGGCTGACCGCGACGAGTCCGGGGGCTGCGGCGGACAGGCCGGCCGCGGTGATGGCGATGCCGCCGCCGACGGTCGGCGCCAGAAGTGCCGTCGTTTTGGCCCAGGCCGGGATCGGCTGCGCGGCCGGCGGGGCGTCCGTCCTGCCGGGCTCAGGCGCCGACTGCGGGACTTGCGTGGGCTGGACGGTGGGCTGTTGTGCGCGGATATGGCGCCAGATGGCCTCGATCTCCGCCGGGTCGACCTGGTCCTTGGAGGTGGGGGCCGAAGTCGTGGTCGAAGTGGGGGTGTTGGAGGCGTTGAGGAGGCGGGTGGTGTCTTTGTCGAGGAGTCGGCAGATGTCGGTGTGGTCGAGGAGTTCGGAGATTTCGGCGGAGGTCATGCGGGTGAGGGTCATGGCGGGGCCTATCCGAAGGAGTGGGTCAGGGCGGCGATGCCGGCGGTGATGCTGGTGAAGAAGGTGTGGATGGCCGGAGCGGCGCCGCTGGTGGCGAGGAAGTAGCCCAGGCAGGCGGCGGTGAAGGCACCGCCGACGGTGAGGTAGCGGGTACGCAGCATCACGATCGTCAGGAGTGCGAACAGGACCAGAGCGCTGATCGACAGGACCACTGCTGTCACCTTCTGTAGTTGTGACGGGGCCGGGGTGTGGGAGTCCCACACCCCACGGAAGGAAGCGCCCCAAACGCCCCTGGAGCGGGTTCAAGGGCGGTAGGGGGCATGTTTTTTGTGGGACTCCCACGCCCCCACGCGCAGGTCAGTGCCTCCCACAGCCGTGTGGGAGTCCCACAGGGCTGTGGGGGCTTGTGGGAGGCATGTGGGAGGTTCTCTGTGGGAGGCCCCCACACCCGCTGGCGGTTACTGTGCGTTGTTGGTGGCGTAGGCGCGGATGGCGGCGGCGAGGGTCTCGGCGAGGTAGCCGGACTTGGGTTCGCCCTTGCCGATGCGGACGCTGCCCTTGCCGGGGCGCTCGACGCCGACGTCGCGCAGGAGCTTGCCGAGTTCGCTGCCGAGGACCAGCGGTTCCATGTCGAGCTTGGCGGCCAGGTCGGCGGTGAACATCCGCCCGCCGGCGGCGACGACGGTGTTGTGGGCGTCGGCGAGCAACTGCGGGACGGGGTTGGGGCGGTCGGCGGGGGTGCCGGCTTGCTGCACGACCCGGCCGAACTCCGCCCGGATCACCTCCCCTTCGCTCCCGGCGGCCGGCGACGGCTCGGCGGGTGAGACCGGGTCGGCCGCGGTGGCGGATGTTGCCAGCAGCGCGGCCAGGGCCTGCGAGCCGAACTGTGCCGGTCGGGCCGGAGCGCTCTCGCCGCCGCCATCGCCGGCAGGGGTTGCGGTGGGGGCGGGTGGGGTGGTGCGGGGCTTGCCCCCGGTGGTGACGGGGGTGCCGGTGATCTGGTCCAGGGGCGGCCAGAGGACGTCGAGTTGGGTGTAGGGGTGGGTGGCGGCGTGGAGGTTCTTGCCCTTGTAGAGGCGGGGCAGGATGCGGCCCCAGCGGCTTGCGTAGTAGCGGCCCGGCTCGGTGTCGAGGCTGATCGCGTCGAAGGCCGGGCGGCGGTCGGCGAGCTTGGGCGCGATGGCGTTGATGACCTTCGGCTTGATCCGGTAGCACTTGAAGGGGCTCGGGTCGCCGTCGACGTCGTCCTCATCCGGGGCGCCGAGGTGGCCGGAGCCTTTGTGGGCGGCGGCCTTGGGGTCCAGGCGGGAGCCGCCGCTGGGGAAGAGGTGGCTCAGCTCCTCGGGGTCCGAGACCCGCATGCCGATCCGGGACCGGGACTGCTTCTTCATCGCGGCGGTGATGACGTCTTGGGTGGCCCGCAGCCCGGAGATCACCGTCCGCACGCGGGCCGCACGGCCGGTGTTGACCACCGTGTCGAGCTTGGTGAGCAGGTCGTAGGGCAGCTCGGCGATCTCGTCGACGACGAGGATGATGGCCGGGACCTCGGGGCTGACGGGGATCTTGTCGTCGTCGACGTCGTGCATCAGGTCCTGGTAGGCCATCTTGCGGGTGTTGATGGCGGCGATGACGACATCGAGCATGATGTGCGCCTCTTCGACGGTGTCGGCCGTCCAGTCGACCAGCGGCACCGGGCTGGTGCCGTCGATCGCCCAGGAGCGCAGCCAGGGCAGGCTGATGCCGGCGCCGGTCACATCCAGGTGCAAGACCACCGCGTCGACGGTGCGTAGCAGTTGGGCGTTGGTGACGTTGATGAGGTTCGACTTGCCCGATCCGGTCTGCCCGATCTCCAGGGCGCAGGTGTCGGCCATCGGCATGCTGGCGGGCTCGCCGTCGGGCAGCAGCCCGAGTTCGAGGCGTTGGTAGATGCTGGTGGCCGACAGGTCGTCGGGGAAGTCGAGGGTCTCGGCCAGGACGTCTTTGGCGGTGACGCGGATGTGGACCTCGCCGTGGACTTCGCCGTCGAGGATCTGGATGCCGCCGCCCTTGGGCAGCCGCAGATCCGCCGACAGCTTCCGTACCGCGTCCGCGGGGAGTTCCGGAGTGTCGGAGGGCATGCTGACGCGGACGGTGTAGCCGACGTCGCCCTTCCAGGGCTTGACGCCTTCGACCTTGTGTCCGTCCAGGCGGAAGAGGTGGGCCAGGCGCTCGTCCCATTCCTTGGCGCGGGTGTTGGCCCATTTTTGCAGCCGTCGGGAGGCGCGCTGGGCCTTGGCGGTCTCCTCGGCGCGGACCAGGCCGTGGGCGAGGGTGACGCCGGCCGCGGTGCCGGCCGCCCACCAGCCCGTCGACGCCCACGACAACGCCGTGCCGGACGCCAGGGTGGCGGCGGTCCAGCCGCCTGCGGCCAACCACGCCGCACACCGGGCGACCAGATGGCCGTGGGGGCGGTGCTGGTAGAGGTCGGCGCCACCCTGGGCTACGGCGCCGGCCACGCCGACCAGGAGAGCGTAGGAAGCAGGGAGGCCGCCGGTCTGGCCGACGGCGGCGATGCTGTAGGCGCCGCCGGCCACTACGGCGGCGGAGGTGGCGGGGGTCAGGTGCCAGGCCCAGTCCAGGGCAGGCGCACTGCGAGCCATCGTGAACTCCTCAAACACGCGTGGGAACAAGCGCAGGCCGGACACACCCGGGTGTGTCCGGCCCGCAGAGCAGAGAGGATGAGCTGGAGCTACACGTCCCACATGGCTTCGCCGTTGCGCGGTGCTTCGTGGCGGGCGATGTCGGGGGCATGCAGGCGGCGGAAGGACGGCATCAACTCCTGCGCCGCAGAGGCGGCTTTGAGCAGGAGGGTGTGGACGTCGGCGAGCGCGTCGACGACGGCCTTGTCGACCGGGTAGCGCTCATTGCTGCGGACCTGGAGCAGCTGCACGGCCGCGGCGATGTTCTCAATCCCGGTGGGGATGCCCTCGTACTCGGCAGCGACCTGTTTCATGTGGCCGGGTTCGTAGCGGGCGTAGACGTGTGCGACGTCCTGGGTGACCGCGACGAAGTGGGACGGTTGCCGCTGGTCGTAGCCGCCGTCCTGGCGGCGTTCGAGGATGTTCCACATGTGCTCGCCCGGCCGCGGCTCCTCGTACCGCCGCAGGTCGTGTTCGTGGGCCTTGGCGAAGATCGGGCCGACCTCGGCGGCCTTCTGCGCGGCCTGGTGCAGCAGGCTGTAGACCTGCGCGACCTGGTCGGCCATGCGCTTGTCCGCCGGGTACTTGTCCGCGGTGTTCACCGCCAGCTGCCGGATCGCCTCCCCCGTCGAGGTCAACCCCTCAGGCAGCCCCCAGTATTCGGCGGCGACCGCCAGCATCATCGGCGGCTCATACCCTGCGTAGGCGTCGCGGACCGCTTCGGTCTCGCGAGTGAAGACGGACACCAGATTCCCTCCGAAATGATCGGTCGACCAGGCAAACCCGCTGCTGCTGATGCGGCGGCCGGGCTCGGGGAAGTCGGTCAGGACGTCGTCGCGGACCGCGTCGGCGTACTTGGCCTTCGCCGACCGCATGAGCTTGGCGAACACCCACTTCGCCGCCCTCGGCCCCCAGCGGGCGAAACGCTGTCCCCACGGCTTGCCGGTGCGCGGGGCCAGGCCGAAGAAGCGCAGCAGGCCACCGGAGGCGGCGGCCACGCCCTTCAGCAGCAGCCCCGGCACGCTGGCCAGCAGCCCAGCGGCGCCGGCCACGAGACCGGCGCGAGCACTCCGCAGCAGGAACGGCACGGCCGCCTTCCCCCTCTTGGCCAACTCCCGGCGGCCCTGCCGGATCCGGTCCCGCAGCGACTGACCCGCCGGGCTCTCCCACAGACCGGTGGCCCTCTGGCCCGCAGATCGCGCGCCACCCGCTGCCGCCCGCACGGCGCGGCCGGCAGCCGCGGCCAGCGTCGACCGCGACCCTCCCGCAGGCTTCGACAACGACACCCCACCCGACCCACCAGACCGGGCCGACCAAGGCGAGCCGGCACCTGAGCGCCCGCCCCGCCCGCCGACACCACCCGTGAACGGGGCAGTGCCGGAGCGGGGCGAGCGCAGGTGAGGTGAGCCAGGCCGGTGATGCGGGGAGGTGGCGGTGCTTGCCGCGGTGTGCGGGGCGGACCGGGAGGGGGCCGTGCCGGCGCCGCTACGGCCACTGCGCTGGGCCGCGGACGACCACGGCCCGCCACCTGCCGCATAGCCTCCGCCACGGCCCTGACGGTGCCCCGCTCGGCCGCGGGAGCCCGCGCCACCAGCGTGGCCCAGGCCGGTGCTGCCGAAGGATGCCGTACGGCCTCCACCCCCACGCCCCAGCCCGCCGGCACCAGGCCGACGGCCGCCGCTGGGGCCGCGGCGATTGCGGCGGGCCCGGACAGCAGCGACGCCTGCTCCGGCCAGAGCAGCGGCGCCGACGGTGACGCCGGCCGCGGTCAGCGCGCCGGTCATGCCGGCCGCCGAGTACACGGCCGCCGACCCCGTCGAGACCGCCTCCGCTCCGAACAGCGCGACCGGCAACGCCCGCAGACGCCGCGCCGGCCGCTCCTGCTCCGGTGTGGAGACCTCGCTCGGGGAGTGGGTGAGGGTGAACTCGATCGGGACCGGGGTGCCCTCCAGCACGGCACCCTCGCCCGCCCCGGACGCGACCGGGGCGGTGCTGGTGACTTCTGTTGCAGTGTCAGACACTGGTAACGCTCCTTCGGAGTACACCGGCGCCCCGACGTGGCCCTAGGAAGCGAGGTCGGGGCGCCGGTGACCGGACATCGAGTCAGAGCGCGTTGCGCTCGAAGGAGAAGTGCAGGACCGAAAAAACCCGGGTGCCCATCTGCTCAGTCATCAGCTGAAGGACGTACCGGAAGGCGCCCTCCCGCGTGGCCTCCGGGCGGGCCAGGTCGAGTTCCACGACGCCGGAGACCAGCCCGACCTCGCCGCGCTGGGTGTGGCCGGACATGACGTAGTGAAAGGGCACCAGCTGCGTGCCCTGGCCCGAAGCCGGGGCGTCGGTGGTGATGTTCATGGTGTCTCCTAGACGGTGGCGGGGTGGCCGTTGACGGCCGTGTGCGCGGCGGCGCGCGGCTGGTGCGCGGCGATCTGCGCGGCGCGCGCGGCACGGAACTCGGTGACCCAGTTGCGTGCGTTGCCGTCGCTTACTCCGAACCGCTTGGCCATGTCGGCAGCGGTGGGTTCGATGCGGCCTTCGGTGGCGGTCAGGGTGTGCAGGTAGTACTCCCAACCGCGCTGCTTTGCCTCCGACCTGAACACCGGTCCCTCGCCCGTGAGGGCGGCTTCGGGGGCCTCGGGCCGCAGGGCGGCCAGGTCACCGCGCAGCCGGTCGCGGAGGAGAGTGGCCTCCTGGATCTCCCGGTTGACCTGCTCCAACGTCTGCTGGCGGCCTTCGGCCAGGTCCTCCGCTTCGCGGCACTGCGCGGCCAGGGAGTCCAGGTGCTTTCGCTGCTCCTTCAGCGCGTCCTGGGCCCGGTCCCAGGCGTTCTGGGCGTCGGTCTTGAGCCGGTTGGCGTCGGCGTTGGCGGCGGTGATGATGTCGTCCGCGCGCTTCCGCGCGTCCTGCTCCGCCTGCCGCGCATCCGCCGCGCGCTGCCGCGCAGCCTCCACCGCACCGGCCACACCGTCGTGATCCTGAAGGATCGCGTCGCGCGCCTCCTCGACTTCCTCCAGAGTCTTACGCGCGGTGGCGAGTTCGTCTGCCGCGCGGTCTCGCGCGTCTTCCGCGCGCTGCCGCGCGTCCTCGGCTTCGAGCCGCGCGCTTTCCGCGCGCTGCCGCGCAGCCTCCGCCTCCTCCGCCAGCTCGGAGACCTCGATCCGTTCCACGGACGCGGTGACCGACAGGTCTTCGATCTTCTTCTGCACGGCGCGCGGATCGGAGTAGTCGAGCCGCGCGAGGTCTTCCACGCCGGTGAGGGTGACCATCCGCCGTGCCATCGCCAGCGCCTGACGACGGTCGGTCGCGATGTCCGCACGGTCCAAGGCCTTCTGCGCCCGGCCCTGCAGCCCTTCCCGCTTGCGGTCGGCCCGCCGCTTCGCGCGCTCCCGGTCGGGGACCTCGGCGTCCAGGACCAGGCGGAAGCGATACAGGCGCCGGGCCGCGCGCTGCGCCATCGCGGAGCGCGCGATCGCGGACGACGAGGAGTTCGCGTCCAGGCCCCACAGGGCGAACAGCGCGGACCAGGCGTGCTGCCACAGCAGCGCCACCAGCCGCGCCGGCCCCGGCCGCGCGTCGGCGTCGTCGACATCGGGCGCGTGGAGCTTGCTGCGCAGCTGCAGTTCGATCAGCCACGCGGCGAGTGCGGGGACCGCGGCCAGGACCGGCCGGGCCCACCAGTTCGGCGCGTGGATGGCGTTCATGGCACCGGAGAAGGCGACCAAGGTCCAGGCGGTGCGATGCATCAGGTGCAGCTCACGCGTCCAACCGACCTCGGGGTCGGCGGTGCGGTAGAGCATCACCAGCAGCGTCATCTCCGCCGCGTCGAACACCCCGATGAACGCCACCGCCAGCGGAACCGGCAGGTGGACGGTCTCGGTGGCGAAACCCCACAGGCCGAACACTGAGACGGCTACGCCGCCCAGCGCCACGATCGCCTGCGGGCCGATGCCGGACAGCCACGCCGAGCTCCGCAGCCGCCCCACGACCCACATCGCCACTGCTACCGCGAGCAGCACGCCGATCAGCGGGGCCGCCCAGGACACCCACCCCGGGGCGCCCGGGAGCAGGTTCGTCAGCTGGGGAATCATCCGGCACCACCGCCGTCCTCGACCGCGAAGCGGGACAGCAGGACGGTGCGCCACTCGACCTCGGACGCCGGCCTACCGCTCCCAGGCCCCCAACCGGTAACAGGGCACCCTAGGGATTCGGCGTGCCGCCGAGCCGCCTCGCCGGTGGGGTGGACGCTCACCAGGCGGCCGTAGTTCAGCAGCACCACAGCCCCGAGCACGGTGTCGAGGTCTCCTTGCAGGGCCTTGATCTGCTGCGCCTGCTTGGCCAACGTTTCGCGGGCCGCCGTCAGTCCGGACTCTGCGGAGCCCAGGGCCACTTCGAGGCGTCGGGCTTCGGCGCGGGCCACATCGGCGGCGTGCTGGACCGTGTCCAGCTGCGTGGTCAGGCTTCGTGCGGTGTGGGCGTGGCTGTCGGCCGCGGTGTTTGCTGCCGCCTCCATCTCCCAGGCGCGGGCGCGGGCGTCCTCTGCCTGCTGTTCAAGGGAGTTCAGGCGGGCCCGGGTCACAATGCGGATCACGGCGTCTCCTTCGCACGAACGGTGATGCGGGCGCTCAGGCGCACCGGGCTCGACGGGTCGCCGGGCACTTCGCTGTCCTCGATCCACGTCCACTCGGCGTCGTCGGGCACCTCGTAGCCGAGGGCGTCAAGCGCTGCGGCGCGCTCGGCCGGCGTGGGAATCGCCGCGCCCTTGCCCCAGTTGTGCTCGGGCCAGTGGGACGCGCCGTAGAGCACCACGTACAAGAACCACCAGCCGCGGTAGTTCGACATCTGGGCGGTGAGGTCCGTCATCGGGTCACCTCCGCGCCCTGGCGGCCTGCGCGGCGGCCGTTGACGGTGGGCAGGGCCGGGCCGCCGCTGGTGGAGATGGCCCAGCCGCCCCCGGCCTGCTTGGCCGCGTACATGGCCTCATCAGCCCGCCGCATCAGCCGCCCCAGCGGCGGCACGGGACCCGTCTCGACCAGGACGGCGCCGATCGACGCTCCCACCGAAACCCGCCTGCCGTCGAAGTCGAACGGCGCGCAGATCCTCTCGTGGAGGTTCGACAGCTCGTAGGGCAGGTCATCGGGATGCAACAGGGGTGCGGCCAGGGCGAATTCGTCGCCACCCAGCCGTGCCGCACAGCCGTCCATGAGCGTTGCGGCGGTGGCCAGTGAACGCGCGGCGAAGGCCAGGGCCGCGTCTCCGGCAGCGTGGCCGTGGCGGTCGTTGAGGGCCTTGAAGCCGTCCAGGTCGATGACGAGCACGGCGGTGCCGGCGGCCAGGAGCCGCGGAGCCTGGACCTCGAAGACGGCCCGGCCCGGCAGCCCGGTCACCGGATCCCGGCGGGCCGCCTCGATCCGGCGACGCCACACCAGGGTGTGAGCGGCCCACCCGACCGCTAACGGAGCGGCGGACAGCGCCGCGAACGTGGTACTCATGCCGCCGCCTCCGGGTTCTCCTCGGCGCCCTTGTTGGCAAGGGCGCGGCGGGCGGCGAGCACGCGGCGCCGCGCCCGGCGCAGCTGGCGCTCGTCCAGCTCGGACGGAAGGCGATCCAGCAGCGCGATCTGCGCGTCCAGCAACTCGACTTCGGCCTGGATGAGGGGCATCTCGGCTTCGATCGCCGCCAGTTCGACGCGGGTCGGCTCTCGGTCATGCTCCGCCTGGTGGATTGCGGCCAGCATGCGTAGCGAGAGAATCTTCATGGGTCGTTGGCTCCTTGGAACGGTGGAACGGCCCTCAGCGGCCCCGGTGCTCCAACACCGGGGCCGCGCGCCGTCAGATGGGCCCGCGCCGGGCAGACGCGGGTGAGGAGGGTGAGTGCCCCGGCCGGGAGTCGAACCCGGCCTGCGACCATCGGGACTATCGGGCTGCCGGATCGGTCAGGAGCGACGGATCCGTTCGATCTCGTGGGCCTCGGCGAGCAGTTGCCCGGCGGTCGGCTGCCGGTGGCGGTCCTCGCAGTCCTCGGCCCAGGACTGGTGCGTGTGGCAGGTGGAGCGGTCATCGGCGTGCATGCCGGCGTCCTCCAGGCGGTCGTCCCGGGTGAGCGCAGCGGCGAGCTTCTTATTCATTGCGGTCCTTTCGAGGCGCTGAGGCGTGGATGTCGTAGACCTGGTGGCCGGCGGCGCCGGCCGCCGCGGCGAGCAGCGCGTGGCCACGGGGTGGCGTACGTCGTAACGGGCCAGGGCCCGCATCGCCGCGAAGTGCGTGATGCGGGCCCCGACTATCGGGCTGGGCATGACCGGGACTACAGGGAGCCGCCGGGCTCCCGCTGGGGCAGCGACGGCAGCTGGTCAGTGGACTCGGGCGCGCGGTCGTGCTGCGGCTCGGGCTCGCTCACTGGCTCTCACCCCGCAGCGCCGCGGCCTGCTGCCGGGCAGCCTCGGCCGCTTCGGCGGCCTGCCGGGCCGACTCAATGTTCTGCTGGGCGAGCGCGTCGGCGGCCTGCTGCTCGGTGATCTCACTCACTGGGAACCACCACCGGCGCGAACCCGCCGCAGCGCCTCGCCCATGTCGGGGTCGCTGTCGGTGGGGTGCGAGGTAGCGGTGGGAGGTGCCATGCTGTGGGCGTTCACAGGTAGTTCCTCTCGACAGGTGCCTGTGGCACGCGCCGTCCGGGTCGCACCCCGGGCGGCGCACTCATGTGATCCGGCTGTGCCGGCGTGCCCCGGCCGGGAGTCGAACCCGGCCTACGACCATCGGGGCTGCCGAGCGAACTCGGCGGAAGTCATCTCCTTTCACGGCGCGTTCCTGGCCGCTTCTCGCACCCTCCCCGGGGATTGCGTTTCAGTCCTCCACGACTGGAGGACACCAGCGAGGCCGATCGCGCGGGCCTCGTCCACTGTTGAGTTCTTTGTGCACACAGAAGGCTGGAACTCGCTCGCCTTCTGGTGCGCACCAGAAGGTTGGCATCTGGTGCGCACCAGAGTCAAGATAGATTGCTGGATTGAGTCAGCGTCACCGCCCTCTGTGGACCTTCAGGAGACCCGGCAGGGCGTGGGTGCCGGTAGCCAACAGGGGTTAACCCCGTTGCCGTTAACCCCTGTTGACCTGCGGCGACGTGAGGCATCCTGAGGTGAACGGCAACCGTTGCTATGGCTAGGTGGTTACCTGTGAGCGCAGGGGGACTTCGGACCATCCGTACGGCGCGCGGATGGTCCCAGGAGCGACTGGTTCGCGAGATCGAGCATTTCGCTCGTCGGCACGTCATCGACGTTGCTTCTCGCGCGAGCTTGAAGGTCTACGTGTCCGAGTGGGAGAACGGCCGGCGCGCCATTTCGGACCGCTACGCGGCGATTCTTCGGCGACTTCTGGGCGTCACGGACGCGGAGTTGAGGGCTTCTCCTTCCGCGTCCGAACCAACGATGGCCGACGGGTACGACGAGCTTCTGGCCAGGATCGACTCAGCGCGAAGCGTCAGTGAGTCGATGGTGAAGGCGTTCAATGACCAGACCGAGGTGCTGCGCACGATGGACCGCGAGCGGGGCGCGTCGGCACTGGTCGACCAGATGACGGGGCACCTGGCCCGGCTTGAAGAGACGTTGACCTTCGCTGTGCTGCCCAGCGCCCGCCGTCCCGTCGCCCTCGCGCTTGTGGGCGCCTCGACGCTCGCGGCATGGCAGGCCATCGACGCCGGCGCGGTGGATCGAGCATGGCGACACTATGAACTCGCGAAACGGGCCGCCCGCGACGCGGAAGCGCCGATGCACCTCGCCCATGCCACAGCCGAGCAGGCGTACGTCCTCATGGAGGCTGGCCGGCCAGCCCTCGGCGTGGACCTCATCCGCGAGGCGCAGCGCACGCTCGGCGGGGAAGGGTCTCCACGCCTGCTGGCGTGGTTGCATGCGGCCGAGGCTGAACTGTGCGCCCACGCGGCAATGCCCGATGACGCTCGCCGGGCACTTGATGCCGCGGCCGCGGTGATCCCTCCCGGCCCGGAGGCTCGCGATCCGGGACTGGCGAGCATCTTCCTCAACGGCGGGCACCTCGCCCGTTGGCGCGGGCACGTCCTGGCGATACTGGGCGACGGCGGGGCCGTGAGCAGCCTGTACGACGCTTTGGAAGCGATGGATCCCACGTTCGTACGCGCTCAGGCCGGACTGCACATCGACCTTGCGCACGCCCATCTGGCGCGGGCTGAGTACGACGATGCGCACGCTCAGGTGCGACAGGCCCGACTGCTGGCGAACCGGACTGGATCGGTTCGCCAACGCCGCCGCCTCGACCTCCTCAGCTCGAAGCTGTAGAGCGCGCCTTCTCGCGGTTCGCCAGGATGTGGAGCAGGGCGACGAGGGTGCCGGACCCCAGCAGTTGCCCGCGGGCCATCAGCCCGGGGATGTCCGCCAGAGGTACCCACTCGATGTGGCCGGCCTCTTCCAAGTCCGTCGGGTCCCCGACGCGCCCGGCGCCATGCCCCACGTAGATCTCGTGGGGCGAGTCCACCATGCCCACCATGGGCTGGTAGGTGACTACGTGCTCTACGGACTTCGGGCGCCACCCGGTCTCTTCCTCGACCTCGCGGCGCGCCGTCTCGGCCGGATCTTCACCGGCGTCCACGATCCCGCCGGGCAGCTCCCAGCCCCACTGCTGAGGGACGAAGCGGTACCGCCAGAGCATGAGCACGCGGTCCTGGTCGTCCAGGACGGCAGTGACGGCGACGTGGTGGAGCCGCACTACGTGATGCTCGAAGCGCTCCACTCCGGGAGGCTCGACGTCCCAGAGCTGGAGCTTGACCCACTTGTTGTCGTAGATGTCGCGCTCGCCGTGGATCTGCCACGGCTCCAGCCCCTCAGGCGCCTTCACGCTCACGGCCCCCGGGACTCGGTACGAACTCCGGGCGTGTGCCTCCAGCGCGCCTTCGGCGACCAGCCGGGCCAACACCTGCCGGAGCGCGGTGCGGCCGATGCCGAGCTGTTCCACCAGGGTCCGCTCCGAGGGCAGCTTGTCGCCGGGCGCGTACTCGCCGGAGGCGAGCAGCGAGCGCAGCGTCTCGTAGACCTTGGCTGTCTTCGGTCCCATTCGGGGGGCGCCTCCGTCTCTCTGGTGGTGGATCCCAGCGTAGCGGGCGAGTGACATAGTGCCTCCGAGTGCATGCAAATCGCTGAACCGTTCATGATCGGGCTTGTGTGGGATGGGGGCCGGCGGAGACTTTCGGGCCGTCTCTGGGCCGTCCGAGGGCCCCCGAGGACGGCCAATGACACCCAACAACACCGGCTCCATCGCTGGTCAGGGTGAGCGCCGGTAGAGTCAGTCCACATGGAGAGCGCCGTGCATCAATCCCTGCGCAACAAGAAGCAGGAGTGGGAGGAGTACCGCTCCGAGGTCACCGCCTTCGAGCTGCGCAAGATGCTGCCGGTGCTGTGAAGCCCGGGCCCGCTCCCGTGTCCGAGCCGACCAGCCACCGAGAGGCCGCCCCATGGCACTACCCGCTCCGCAGGGACGGCGCAGCAGCACCTTCACCCGGCTGCTGAGGCACGGTTTCACCGACCCCTCCGCGGCCGACACGCTGCTCGGCGTCCCCGAACTCGCTCCCGTACGCGAGGACTCGGTGCTCCTCGAAGCCTTCGGCGGCACGCCCGACCCGGACCTGGCGCTGCGCGGCCTGGTCCGGCTGGTGGAGGCGCTGGACCCGGCGGAGCGGCAGGAGTTGCTGACCACGCTCGTGGCCGCCAAACCGCTGCGCGACCGGCTGCTGGGGGTGCTGGGCGCGTCCGAGGCGCTCGGCGACCACCTCGTCCGGCACCCCGGCGACTGGCGGTCGCTGGTCACCTACGAGTCGGTCGAACTGCACCCCGCCACCCCGTACTTCGAGCGGGCGCTGGCCGAGGGCGTCTGGGGCGAGCGGAGCGCGGACCGGCCGCGGGCGGACGCGCTGCGCGTCGCCTACCGCCGCTGCCTGCTGGGCATCGCGGCCCGCGACGTGTGCGGCACCATCGACGTCGCCGAGACCGCGGCGGAGCTCGCGGACCTGGCCACCGCCACCGTCCGCGCCGCGCTGGAGATCGCCTACGAGGAGCAGCCCGGCGACGCCGCGCAGTGCCGGCTGGCGGTCATCGGGATGGGCAAGTGCGGCGGCCGGGAGCTGAACTACGTCTCCGACGTGGACGTCGTCTACGTCGCCGAGCCGCGGGAGGGCGCCGAGGAGGCCAAGGCGCTCCAGGCCGCGACCCGGCTCGCCTCCCGGATGATGCGGCTGTGCTCGGACAGCACCGCCGAGGGCACCATCTGGCCGGTGGACGCCAACCTGCGCCCCGAGGGCCGCAACGGACCGCTGGTGCGCACCCTGACCAGCCACCTCGCGTACTACCAACGCTGGGCCAAGACCTGGGAGTTCCAGGCGCTGCTCAAGGCCCGCCCGATGGCCGGCGACCTGGCGCTGGGCCAGGAGTACGTCGATGCGCTGGCCCCGATGGTGTGGGACGTCGCCGAGCGGGAGAACTTCGTCGCCGACGTCCGCCAGATGCGCCGCCGGGTGGTGGCGAACATCCCCGCCGCCCAGGTCGACCGGGAGCTCAAGCTCGGCCCCGGGGGCTTGCGGGACGTCGAATTCGCCGTCCAGCTCCTCCAGTTGGTGCACGGCCGGATGGACGCCACGCTGCGCAGCGCCACCACCCTGGACGCCCTGGCGGCGCTCGCCGCCGGCGGCTACGTGGGCCGCCAGGACGCCGCCGCGCTGGACGCCGCCTACCGCTTCCTGCGCACCCTGGAGCACCGGATCCAGCTGTTCCGGCTGCGCCGCACCCATCTGATGCCCGAGGACGAGTCCGAACTGCGGCGCCTGGCACGGTCGTTGGGGCTGCGCACCGAACCGGTCGAATCGCTGCGCCGGGAGTGGAAGTGGCACGCCCGCGAGGTGCGCCGGCTGCACGAGAAGCTGTTCTACCGGCCGCTGCTGGACGCCGTCGCCCACCTGGAGGTCGGCGAGGCCCGGCTCTCCGCGAAGGCCGCCGGACACCGCCTGGAGGCCCTGGGCTACGCCGACCCGGTCGCCGCGCTGCGGCACCTGGAGGCGCTGGCGTCCGGGGTGAGCCGCAAGGCGGCGATCCAGCGGACGCTGCTGCCGGTGCTGCTCGGCTGGTTCGCCGACTCCGCCGACCCGGACGCCGGCCTGCTGGGCTTCCGCAAGGTCTCCGACGCGCTCGGCAAGACCCCCTGGTACCTGCGGCTGCTGCGCGACGAGGGCGCCGCGGCGGAGAACCTCGCCCGGGTGCTGTCGGCCGGCCGGTTCGCCCCCGACCTGCTGCTGCGCGCCCCCGAGGCGGTCGCCTTGCTCGGGGCCGCCGACGGGCTCCAGCCGCGCGGCCGGGCCGCCCTGGAGCAGGAGGTGCTGGCCGCGGTCGGCCGCGCGGACGGCGCCGAGGCGGCGGTGGCGGTGGCCCGCGGGGTGCGCCGCCGCGAGCTGTTCCGCACCGCCGCGGCCGACGTCATCGGCGCGTACGGCACCGAGTCCAGCCCCGCCGACACCGACCACGGCCACGCCGTCGACGCGGTCGGCTCGGCGGTCTCCGACGTCAACGCCGCCACCCTCGCCGGCGCGCTGCGCGCCGCGGTCCGCGCGCGGTGGGGCGACACCCTGCCCACCCGGTTCACGGTGATCGGCATGGGCCGCTTCGGCGGCCACGAGCTGAGCTACGGCTCGGACGCCGATGTGCTGTTCGTCCACGAGCCGCGGGAGGGCGCCGACGAGCAGGAGGCCGCCAAGGCCGCCCACGCGGTCGCCAACGAGATGCGCCGGCTGCTCCAACTCCCCTCCTCCGACCCGCCGTTGCCGATCGACGCGGACCTGCGCCCGGAGGGCCGGTCGGGCCCGCTGGTGCGCACCCTCGCCTCGTACGCGGCGTACTACCGGCGCTGGTCGCTGGTGTGGGAGGCGCAGGCGCTGCTGCGCGCCGAGCCGGTCGCCGGCGACATGGAGCTGGGGCAGCGGTTCGTCGAGCTGATCGACCCGCTGCGCTACCCGGCCGAGGGCCTGGGCGAGGACGCGGTCCGCGAGATCCGCCGGCTCAAGGCCCGGATGGAGTCCGAGCGGCTGCCGCGCGGCGCGGACCCCACCACGCACGCCAAGCTGGGCCGCGGCGGCCTGAGCGACGTGGAGTGGACGATCCAGCTGATGCAGATGCGGCACGGCTGGGAGCTGCCCGGGCTGCGCACCACCCGGACCCGGGACGCGCTGGCCGCCGCGCACGCCGCCGGACTGATCGACACCGAAGACGCCCGGACGCTGGATGAGGCGTGGGTGCTGGCGGCCCGGGTGCGCAACGCGGTGATGCTGGTGCGCGGCCGGGCCGGCGACACCTTCCCGGCGGACGCCCGGGAGCTGGCGGCCGTCGGCCGCTACCTCGGCTACGAGGAGGGGCACGTCGGGGAGATGCTCGACGACTACCGGCGGACCACCCGGCGGGCCCGCGCCGTGGTGGAGGAGCTGTTCTACGGGGGGTGACGGGGCCGGCGGCGCCCCGCCGGGCGCCGCGGTCGGCCCGCGGCGCCCGCGGGTGCGCCGGCCCGGTCACCGCCGCGGCCCGCGGGGCGCCGCCGCCCGGTGCGCGGGATCGCTCCCGCGCGGGGTCATGCCTTGAGGGGCGCCGGCTCCACCATGCCCACGTACCGCGCCATCCGGTGCGGCAGCCCCCCGTACCAGGCGCCGGCCAGCGCGTAGCCGAACGCCAGGCAGAGCACCCCGCCCAGCGCGTCCAGCCAGAAGTGGTTGGCGGTGGACACGATCACCGTCAGCGTCGTGGCCGGGTACAGCAGGCCCAGCGCCCTCGTCCACAGCGGTTTCGCCAGCAGCGCGATGGTCAGGCCGCACCACAGCGACCAGCCGATGTGCATCGACGGCATGGCGGCGTACTGGTTGGACATCGATGCGAGGTTCCCGGACGCCATCGAGCCCCAGGTGCCGTGCTCGATGACGGTGTCGACGAAGCCGCCGTCCGGCATCAGCCGGGGCGGCGCCAGTGGGTAGAAGTAGTAGCCGACCAGGGCGACGCCGGTGGTCGCGAAAAGCGCCAGCCGGGCCGCCGCGTACCGCCCGGGATGCCAGCGGTAGAGCCAGATCAGCACGCCGATCGTCACGATGAAGTGCAGCGTCGCGTAGTAGTAGTTCATCGAGACGATGAGCCAGGTCACCGAGTTCACGGCGTGGTTGACGGTGTGCTCCACGGCGATGCCCAGGGCGTGCTCGGCCCGCCAGATCCAGTCGGCGTTCCGCAGCGCCTGCGTCTTCTGCTCCGGGACCGCGTTGCGGATCATCGAGTAGGTCCAGTAGCTGACCGCGATCAGCAGGATCTCGAACCAGAGCCGGGGTGAGCGCGGTGATCTCAGCCGGGTCAGCCGACGCCCTTCGGCCGGACGGTCCGTCCGCTCCCCGCTCGGCTGCGGGATGGCTGGCAGGTCCTCCAGAGTCCTCAGATGCGCATCACCCATAGCCAGACAGTCTGCCAGAAACGGACGCACGGCAGATCACCCTCCGGTCGGGTGAGCGGCACCCCCGTCTCGCACTCCAGGAGGACGGGGTCCTCATCAAGGGCTACCTCGGGGGACGGGCCCCTGCGCCCTACCGGGCGGCCCGCAGCGGGCGGGGCACCTTCGCCGTCCCGGGCGCCGCCTTCGGCACCGACGCCGTCGAGCCCCGGACCACCAGCTCGGGGTGGAAGACGAACTCGCTGTGCGGCGCCGGGGTGCCGCCGATCTCCTCCAGCAGCGCCCGCACCGCCGCCTGCCCCATGGCCGGCACCGGCTGCCGGATCGTCGTCAGCGGCGGATCGGTGAACGCGATCAGCGGGGAGTCGTCGAAGCCGACGACGGACATCTCCCGCGGCACGTCCAGTCCGCGCTGCCGGGCCGCCCGGATCGCGCCCAGCGCCATCATGTCGCTGGCGCAGACGATCGCCGTCGCGCCCCGCTCGATCAGCGCGGCCGCCGCGGCCTGGCCGCCCTCCAGGGAGTAGAGGGAGTGCTGGATGAACGGCTCCGCCGCGGCCCGGTCCAGGCCCAGCTGCTCCTGGACGCAGGCCAGGAACCCCTCGATCTTCCGCTGGACCGGCACGAACCGCTTCGGTCCGAGCGCCAGCCCGATCCGCCGGTGCCCCAGCGCGGTGAGATGGGTCACCGCCAGTTCCACCGCGGCCCGGTCGTCGGGGGAGACGAACGGCGCCTGCACCTTCTCGGAGAAGCCGTTGATGAGGACGAACGGCACGCCCTGGCCGCGCAGCTGGTCGTAGCGCCCCATGTCGGCGTCGGTGTCGGCGTGCAGTCCGGAGACGAAGATGATGCCGGCCACCCCGCGGTCCACCAGCATCTCGGTCAGCTCGTCCTCGGTGGAGCCGCCCGGGGTCTGGGTGGCCAGCACCGGGGTGTAGCCCTGGCGGGTCAGCGCCTGCCCGATGACCTGGGCGAACGCCGGGAAGATCGGATTCTCCAACTCCGGGGTGATCAGCCCGACCAGGCCCGCGCTGCGCCGCCGCAGCCGCACCGGCCGCTCGTAACCCAGCACGTCGAGGGCGGCCAGCACCGACTGGCGGGTGGTGGCGGAGACGCCGGGCTTCCCGTTGAGAACCCGGCTGACGGTGGCCTCGCTGACACCCGCCTGTGCTGCGATGTCGGCTAGCCGGGCGGTCATGGAGATGGACTGTACCGGTCGCATGTCAGATTGCCCACCAGACGCAGCTGTCCCCCGGCAGCACCGCCGACGTGCCGCCGGCGGCCACCGGCGCGCTGGCGAGCAGCAGTTCCCCGGGCAGCGGGATCTCCACGTCCCCGGGGCGGGTGTTGACGGTGCACAGCATCCCGGGGCGGCGGACGGCCAACACCCCTTCGGGGGCGGGCTGCCAGGCCATCTCCCCGTCGCCCAGGCCCGGCAGCCGGCGGCGCAGCTCCAGCGCGCCGCGGTACAGCTCCAGCGTGGACGACGGGTCGCCGGTCTGCGCCGCCACACTCAGCCGGCCCCAGTCGGCGGGCTGCGGCAGCCAACTGCCGCCCGGGCCGAAGCCGTACGGCGGCAGCGCGCCGGACCAGGGGAGCGGCACCCGGCAGCCGTCCCGGAAGCCGTCCTGGCCGCCGTCGCCGGAACCGTCGGCGGCCGACGCCCCGTCGCCGCCCTGGCCGTTGCCGCGGAAGAACGCCGGGTCCTGGCGCACCTCGGCCGGCAGGTCGGTGACCTCCGGCAGCCCCAACTCCTCGCCCTGGTAGAGGTAGGCGGAGCCGGGCAGCGCCAGCATCAGCAGGGTGGCGGCCCGGGCCCGGGCGAGGCCGCCGAGGCGGGTGGTGTGCCGGACGACGTCGTGGTTGGACAGCACCCAGGTGGTGGGCGCGCCGACCGCGACGGTGGCGGCCAGTGAGGAGTCGATGACCCCGCGCAGCGCGTCGGCGTCCCACGGGGCGCTCAGGAACTGGAAGTTGAACGCCTGGTGGAGCTCGTCCGGGCGGACGTAGAGGGCCAGCCGCTCGGCGCTGGGCGCCCATGCCTCGGCGACCCCGATCACCTCCCTGCCGCCGGCCTCGCGGTGGCCGTCCAGCAGTCGGCGCCAGGTGCGGTGGATGGCGTGCACCCCGTCCTGGTCGAAGAACGGCAGGACCTGGGAGCCGATCAGCCGGGCCTGTGCGCCGTGGCCGATGTCGGGCAGGCCGGGCGCCTTGACCATGCCGTGCGCGACGTCGATCCGGAAGCCGTCCACGCCCAGGTCGAGCCAGAAGCGCAGGATGGCGGCGAACTCCTCGTGCACCTCGGGGCGTTCCCAGTCCAGGTCCGGCTGCTCGGGGGCGAAGAGGTGCAGGTACCAGTCGCCGCGGTCGGTGCGGGTCCAGGCCGGGCCGCCGAAGACCGACTCCCAGTCGTTGGGCGGGAGTTCGCCGCGGGTGCCCTTGCCGGGGCGGAAGACGTAGCGCTGCCGGGCCAGTTCGGGGTCGGTGAACCACGGGTGCCGGTCGGAGGTGTGGTTGGGGACGATGTCGACGATCACGCGCAGGCCCAGCGCGTGCGCGGTGCGGATCAGGTCGTCGGCGTCCGCCAGGGTGCCGAACAGCGGGTCGACGGCGCGGTAGTCGGCGACGTCGTAGCCGCCGTCGGCCTGCGGCGAGGCGTAGAACGGGGTGAGCCAGACGGCGTCCACGCCCAGGTCCTTGAGGTGGGGGAGCCGCTCGCGCACCCCGCGCAGATCGCCGATGCCGTCGCCGTCGCTGTCGGAGAAGGAGCGGACGTAGACCTGGTAGATGACGGCGTCGCGCCACCATCCGCGGCCTCGGTCCGGTCCGGCGGCCTGGGGGGCGGGGCTGGGGGAAGTGAGCTCCTGGGTCATCTGCCGTCCCTGTCAGGTCGTGGGGCGAAGGTGCTTCCAGGGAAGTCAACGCGTGGGCGGGCGGCGGGTGACGGTGCGCGAAGGCCCCGAAGGGGCCCGTTCCGGTCAGTGCGCCGCGGCCCCTTCCGGAATTCTTGCAGAAAACTCTCGCAACATCTTTCGGATTGCTTGCGGCGCTGTTACGTTCCTGAACCGCCAACCGAGGCTTTCCCAAAGGAGTTCACATGCGGCGTGGCATACGTGGCGCTCTGGCCACCGTGCTGGTAGCGGGCCTGGCGCTGGCGGCGACGGGATGCGGGGGCGGGGGTGACGGCGGCGGCTCGGCCGGCGGCGAGCTGTCCGGAACGGTCACCTTCTGGGACACCTCCAACGACGCCGAGAAGGCCACCTACCGGAAGCTCGCCGAGGGTTTCCAGAAGGAGCACCCCAAGGTCCACGTGGCCTATGTGAACGTCCCGTTCGGCGACGCCAACGCCAAGTTCAAGAACGCCGCGGGCGGCGGCGCGGGCGCCCCCGACGTGATCCGCACCGAGGTCGCCTGGGTCGCCGACTTCGCCAACCTCGGCTACCTCGCCCCGCTCGACGGCACCCCGGCCCTGGACAAGACCGGCGACTACCTCCCGCAGGCCGTCGGTTCGACCAAGTTCGACGGCAAGACCTACGCCGCGCCCCAGGTGATCGACACCCTCGGGCTCTTCTACAACAAGAAGCTGCTGGCGGACGCCGGCGTTCCGGTGCCCAAGACCGTCACCGAACTCGCCGCCGCCGCCCGGAAGATCAAGGAGAAGACCGGCGCCACCGCCCTCTACCTGCGCGGTGACGACCCCTACTGGTTCCTGCCCTACCTCTACGGCGAGGGCGGCGACATGGTCGACGCGGCCCACAAGAAGGTCACCATCGACAACGCCGCCGGGGTCCGCGCGTTCCGCACGATCAAGCAGTTGGTGGACTCCAAGGCCGCCGTCACCGACGCCACCGACGGCCAGGAGAACCAGCTCAAGGCCCTCAAGGACGGCACCGTCGCGATGGCGATCGACGGCCCCTGGGACATCGAAGGCGCCCGCGCCGGCAAGCAGTTCGCGGACAAGGGCAACCTCGGCGTCGCCCCCGTCCCCGGCGGCTCCGCCGCCCAGGGCTCCCCGCAGGGCGGCTGGAACCTCTCCGTCTACGCCGGCAGCAAGAACCTCCAGGCCTCCTACGCCTTCGTGAAGTACATGAGCTCCGCCAAGGTCCAGCAGGAGACCACCGACAAGCTCAGCCTGCTGCCCACCCGCAAGTCCGTCTACGACGTACCGGCGGTCAAGCACAACGAGATGGTCTCCTTCTTCAAGCCCGCCGTCGACGGCGCCGTCCAGCGCCCCTGGATCGCCGAGGGCAACGCGCTCTTCGAGCCGCTCAAGGTCCAGATGAACAAGGTGCTCACCGGCTCCGCCACGCCCGAGCAGGCCGCCAAGACGGTCGGGGACGCCTACCGGAAGCTGCTCAAGGACTACACGTGAGGCCCACCGCCCGGATCCGTCGGGCGCTCTCCACCCACTGGTACGCCTGGACGATGGCGGCCCCGGTCGTCCTCGTCATCGGCGTCATCATCGGGATACCCCTCGTCCGCGGCGTCTATCTCTCGCTGACCGACGCCGACGAGGCCAATGTCGAGCGCTCGATCGGCATGAACCACATCCCCGCCACCTACCACTTCACCGGTCTGGCCAACTACCGCGCGGTGCTCACCGACGGCGTCTTCTGGGACCGGCTGGGCTGGACCGTGGTGTGGACCGTCGCCTGCGTCGCGCTCACCTTCCTGACCGGCCTGGCGCTGGCCACCCTGCTCAACCGCACGCTGCGCGGCCGCACCTTCTACCGCCTGGCGCTGATCCTGCCCTGGGCCGTCCCCGCCTTCATCTCCGTCTTCACCTGGCGGATGCTCTACAACGAGAAGAACGGCATCCTCAACAAGCTGCTGGCCGGCGGCGGCATCGACGCCGTGCCCTGGCTCAACGACCCGACCTGGGCCAAGCTCTCGGTCATCGCGGTCAACGTCTGGCTGGGCGTGCCCTTCATGCTCGTCGCCCTGCTCGGCGGGCTCCAGTCCATCCCCGGTGAGCTCTACGAGGCCGCCGAGATGGACGGCGCCGGGCCCTGGCAGCGCTTCCGCCACATCACCGTGCCCGGTCTGCGCGCGGTCAGCAGCACGGTGATCCTGCTCTCCACCATCTGGACGTTCAACATGTTCCCGGTGATCTTCCTGCTCACCAGGGGCGGCCCCGGCGACGCCACCGAGATCCTGGTGACCTACGCCTACCGGCTCTCCTTCGTCGACAGCCCCCGCAACTTCTCCGCCTCCGCCACCTGGGGCGTGGTCATCCTCGCCCTCCTCGCCCTCGTCGCCGTCGGCTACCGCCGGGCGCTGCGCAAGCAGGGAGAGGTGTGGTGACCATGGCGCGCACCCGTCCCCGCTCCCGCTCCGAGCGGCACCCGCTGGCCTCCGTCGGACTGCACCTGGCCCTGGCGCTCGCCACCGTCATCGCGGTCTTCCCGCCGCTGTGGCTGCTGGTGACCTCCTTCAAGCCCAAGAACGACGCCTTCACCACCAGCCTCGTCACCCACTTCACCCTCGACAACTACACCCACGTCCTGACCGGTACCTCCTTCCTCACCTGGTTCGGCAACTCCGTGGTCGTGGTCGGACTGACCACCGTCATCGGGGTGTTCATCGCCGCCACCACCGGCTACGCCGTCAGCCGCTTCCGCTTCCCCGGGATGCGCCCGCTGATGTGGCTGCTGCTGATCACCCAGATGTTCCCGGTCGCCGTGCTGATCGTCCCGCTCTACAACCTGCTCGCCGGCCTCGGCCTGCTCAACCAGCCCGCCGGCCTCGTCCTCACCTACCTCACCATCGCGGTGCCGTTCTGCGCCTGGATGATGAAGGGCTTCTTCGACACCATCCCGGTGGAGATCGACGAGGCGGGACGGGTCGACGGCCTCAACCCGTTCGGCACCTTCTGGCGGCTGGTGCTCCCGCTCGCCCGCCCCGGCCTGGCCGTCACCGGCTTCTACACCTTCGTCACGGCCTGGGCCGAGGTCGCCTACGCCTCCGCCTTCATGACCGGCGAGGAGAACCTCACCCTCGCCGGCGGACTCCAGACCTTCGTCAACCAGTACACCAACGACTGGGGTTCGATGACCGCCGCCGCCGTGCTCATCGCCGTACCGGCCGCGCTCGTCTTCGCCTTCGCCCAGCGTCACCTCGTCGCCGGACTGACCGCCGGCACCACCAAGGGATGACATGACCCGACAGCACACCGCCACCCCCGACACCGCTCCCGCCGGGCACCCGGAGCCGGAGAACGTCCCCGCCGCCAGGGCCGCTTCGGCCGGCGGGGCGCCGTCGGCCGCGCCCACCGCCGCGCCCGCCCCGGCCGAGGCGGCCACCGCGTGGTGGCGCGACGCGGTGATCTACCAGATCTACCCGCGCAGCTTCGCCGACGGCAACGGCGACGGCATGGGCGACCTGCCGGGCATCCGCGGCCGGCTGGCCCACCTGCGCGACCTGGGCGTGGACGCCGTCTGGCTGAGCCCCTTCTACGCCTCCCCGCAGGCCGACGCCGGCTACGACGTGGCCGACTACCGCGCCGTCGACCCCCTCTTCGGCACCCTGGCGGACGCCGAGGCGGTCCTCCACGAGGCCCATCGCCTCGGTCTTCGCGTCATCACCGACCTCGTCCCCAACCACTGCTCCGACCAGCACGTGTGGTTCCGGCGCGCGCTCGCCGAGGGCCCCGGATCGGTCCACCGCGCACGCTTCCACTTCCGCCCGGGCCGCGGCCCAGGCGGCGAACTCCCGCCCAACGACTGGGAGTCCGTCTTCGGCGGTCCCGCCTGGACCCGGCTGCCCGACGGGGAGTGGTACCTCCACCTCTTCGCCCCCGAACAGCCGGACTTCGACTGGGACCACCCGGCCGTCCAGGACGAGTTCCGCTCCATCCTGCGCTTCTGGCTCGACCTGGGCGTGGACGGCTTCCGCGTCGACGTCGCCCACGGCATGGTCAAGGCCCCCGGTCTGCCCGACATCGGCCGCGGCGCACAGGCCCGCATGATCGGCTCACAGGTCCTCCCCTTCTTCGACCAGGACGGCGTGCACGCCATCTACCGCTCCTGGCGCACGATCCTCGACGAGTACCCCGGGGAGCGGATCGGCGTCGCCGAAGCCTGGGCCCCCTCCGTCGAGCGGCTCGCCCGCTACGTCCGCCCCGACGAACTCCACCAGGGCTTCAACTTCCACTATCTGAACACCGCTTGGGACGCCGGCGACCTCCGCGCCAGCATCGACACCTCCCTCACCGCCCTGGGCGCCGTGGACGCACCGGCCACCTGGGTCCTGTCCAACCACGACGTCGTACGCCACCGCACCCGCCTCGGCGGCGGCCTCGACCGCGCCCGCGCCGCCACCCTGCTGATGCTGGCACTGCCCGGCTCGGCCTACCTCTACCAGGGCGAGGAACTCGGCCTCCCCGAGGTCACCGACCTCCCCGACGAGGTCCGCCAGGACCCGTCCTTCTTCCGCGCCAGCGGCCAGGACGGCCTGCGCGACGGCTGCCGCGTACCGCTTCCCTGGAGCGGCACCCGCCCCCCGTACGGCTTCGGCGGCGGCGAGACCTGGCTGCCCCAGCCCGAGGACTGGGCTGCGCTCACCGTCGAGGCCCAGACCGGCGACCCGGCCTCCACCCTGGAGCTGTACCGCAGCGCACTGGCCGTGCGCCGCACCCATCCCGGCCTCGGCGCGGGGGAGGCGGTCGAGTGGCTGGACGCCCCGGACGGGGTGCTGGCCTTCCGCCGCCCCGGCGGGCTGATCTGCACGGTGAACACCACGGCGGAGGCCGTCCGGCTGACCCTGCCGCCCGCCCGCCGACTCCTCTCCTCCCGGGCGCCGTTCGCCCCGACCGCGGCCACTGCGGCCGCCGAGCCGTCCCCCGACGCATCCCCCGTCTCCTCCCTCTCGTCCGCCCGTCAACCGTCCAACGCCCGGCAGGACAACGGAATTCCCGGAAATCCCGAAGATTTCGAACTTCGTGAAATCCCGGCCGACACCACGATCTGGTGGGAGGAGTGACCCGGCCGAACCCCCGATCCGCCCCGCGCCTGTCCGACATCGCCGCCCAGGCGCGGGTCAGCGAGGCGACCGCCAGCCGTGTCCTCAACGGCCGGGCGGGCGTGGCGGCGGGCACCCGTCAGCGGGTGCTCGCCGCGCTCGACGTCCTCGGCTACGAACGCCCGGTCAGGCTGCGGCGGCGGAGCGCCGGACTGGTCGGCCTGGTCATCCCGGAGCTGACCAACCCGATCTTCCCGGCCTTCGCCCAGATCATCGAGCAGTCCCTGGCCGGCCACGGCTACACACCGGTCCTGTGCACCCAGATGCCCGGCGGGGCCACCGAGGACGAACTCGTCGAGCAGTTGGAGGAGCGCGGGGTCACCGGCATCGTCTTCCTGTCCGGTCTGCACGCCGACACCGCCGCCGACCCCTCCCGCTACACCCGGCTCACCTCCCGGGGCGTGCCCTACGTCCTGATCAACGGCTACAACGAGCGGGTCGACGCGCCCTGCGTCTCGCCCGACGACCGCGCCGCGGCCCGGATGGCCGTGCGCCACCTCGCCGAACTGGGCCACCGGCGCATCGGGTTGGCGGTCGGACCGGCCCGCTATGTGCCCTCCCGCCGCAAGGCGGAGGGCTTCGCGGCGGCCCTGGAGGAGGCGTTCGGCCTGACGAGGGGGCAGGCCGAACGGCGCGTCCGGCACACCCTGTTCAGCGTCGAGGGCGGCCAGGCCGCGGCCGCCGCCCTGCTGGACGACGGCTGCACCGGCATCGTCTGCGGCAGCGATCTGATGGCGCTGGGCGCGGTGCGCGCGGCCCGGCAGCGGGGCATCGACGTCCCCGGCGGTCTCTCCGTCGTCGGCTTCGACGACTCCCCGCTGATCGCCTTCACCGCCCCGCCGCTGACCACGGTGCGGCAGCCGGTGCAGGCGATGGCGACCGCCGCGGTGGGCGCGCTGGTCGAGGAGATCCAGGGAAACCCCGTCCAGCGCACCGAGTTCGTCTTCCAGCCGGAGCTGGTGGTGCGCGGCTCCACCGGCCCGGCGCCGAACTGATTCCCCGTCACGCGGCCGGTCCGGCCGGCCGGGCGCGTAGGGACCACCGCGAGTGGGCCTCCGGCCGGCCGGACCGGCTCGCCAGGGAACGTCACACCGTTGCAATCTCTTGCGAAAGGTCTTGCAGCAACCGTCCATCGCGGCTAGAACCAGGGGCCATGCCCTCCACCGCGCACCGCGCCCGCCGCCGGATCGCCGCCCTCCTCGCGCTGTTCGCCGGCGCCGCCGTACTGGCCCTGCCGCCGCAGTCCCGCGCCCAGGCGGCCCCCTCCGGCGACCCGGCCAAGGCCGAGGCCCAGTGGATCGACCGCACCACCGTGGTCTGGAAGGGCGCCCAACAGGGCGCCGCCCAACTGGAGTTCGGTGAGGACGCGCAGCACACCGGCCGCCTCCGGCTCACCCCCACCACCCTCACCCCCGCCGAACGGGCCGCCTACCCGCACCTGACCGGCTATCCGGCCTTCGCCGTCGACCCCCGCGACCGCGCCCTGGCCCCCACCGCCCTCCGGGAGCGCCTGGTCGCCACCCAGCGCACCCCCGACGGCTACCGCACCACCGGGGTGCAGATCCCCGGCGTCCTCGACGACCTCTACGGCGCCCGCGCCCGACACGCCGCCCTGGGGCCGGTGTTCCACGACGGCCGCCCCACCCTCTCCGTCTGGGCCCCCACCGCGGCCACCGTCGCCCTCGAACTGGCCGGCCGCCGCGTCCCGATGCGCCGCGACGACACCACCGGGGTGTGGAGCGTCCGGGGCGACCGGGACTGGACCGGGAAGCCGTACCGCTACCTGGTGACGGTCTGGACGCCGAGCACCGCCCGGACCGTCACCAACGCGGTCACCGATCCGTACTCCACCGCCCTGACCACCGACTCCGCCCGCAGCCTCGTCGTCGACCTGGCCGCCCCCGGGCTCGCCCCCAAGGGCTGGGCGACGCTGCGCAAACCGGCGCCGGTACCGCTGCGCCGGGCCCGCATCCAGGAGCTGCACCTCCGCGACTTCTCGATCGCGGACCGCACCTCGCACCACCCCGGCCGGTACCTCGCCTTCACCGACACCGCCTCCGCCGGCATGCGGCACCTGAGGGCGCTCGCCGCGGCCGGCACCTCCCACGTCCACCTGCTGCCGGCCTTCGACTTCTCCTCCGTCCCCGAACGCCGCGCCGACCAGCGGCGCCCGGACTGCGACCTGCCCGCCCTGCCGCCGGACTCCACGCGCCAGCAGGAGTGCGTGACCAAGACCGCCGACCGGGACGCCTACAACTGGGGCTACGACCCGCTGCACTACACCGTCCCGGAGGGCTCCTACGCCTCCGACCCCTCGGGAACCGCCCGGACCGTCGAGTTCCGCCGCATGGTGCAGGGCCTCAACGGCATCGGCCTGCGCACCGTCATGGACGTCGTCTACAACCACACCGCCGCCAGCGGCCCGAACGACCCGCACTCCGTCCTCGACCGCATCGTCCCCGGCTACTACCAGCGTCTGCTGGACGACGGCAGCGTCGCCACCTCCACCTGCTGCTCGAACACCGCACCCGAGCACACCATGATGGGCAAGCTCGTCGTCGACTCCGTGGTCACCTGGGCCAAGCAGTACAAGGTCGACGGCTTCCGCTTCGACCTCATGGGCCACCACCCCAAGGCCGGCATCCTCGCCGTCCGCAAGGCCCTGGACGCCCTCACCCCGGCCCGGGACGGCGTCGACGGCAAGTCCGTGATCCTCTACGGCGAGGGCTGGAACTTCGGCGAGATCGCCGACGACGCCCGCTTCGTCCAGGCCACCCAGCGCAACATGGCCGGCACCGGCATCGCCACCTTCAGCGACCGGGCCCGCGACGCGGTCCGCGGCGGCAGCCCCTTCGACGCCGACCCCCGCGTCCAGGGCTTCGCCTCCGGCCTCTTCGTCGACCCCAACTCCTCGGCCGCCAACGGCGATGCGGCCGCCCAGCGGGACCGCCTCCTCCACTACCAGGACCTCATCAAGCTCGGCCTCACCGGCAACCTCGCCGACTACACCTTCACCGACACCACCGGGCACCGGGTCAAGGGCTCCCAGGTCGACTACAACGGCGCTCCCGCCGGCTACGCCGCCGCCCCGGGCGACGCCCTGGCCTACGTCGACGCCCACGACAACGAAACCCTCTACGACGCCCTCGCCTACAAGCTGCCGCCGCGCACCTCCGCCGCCGACCGCGCCCGGATGCAGGTCCTCGCCCTGGCCACCGCCGCCCTCTCCCAGGGCCCGGCGCTCTCCCAGGCGGGCTCCGACCTCCTGCGCTCCAAGTCCCTCGACCGCAACTCCTTCAACAGCGGCGACTGGTTCAACGCCCTGCACTGGACCTGCGCGGACGGCCCCCGAGGCGGCACCGCCGACAACGGCTTCGGCCACGGCCTGCCCCCGGCCGCCGACAACAAGGACAAGTGGCCCTACGCCAAGCCCCTGTTGGCCGACCCGGCGCTCCGCCCGGACTGCGCCACCGTCACCGCGACCTCGGCCGCCTACCGCGACCTGCTGCGCATCCACGCCACCGAACCGGCCTTCGGCCTGGCCACCACCGCCGCCGTCCAGTCCGCCCTGTCCTTCCCCCTCTCCGGCCCGCAGGAGACCCCCGGCGTGATCACCATGCGCCTGGCGAACCTCGTCGTCGTCTTCAACGCGACCCCGCAACGCCAGTCCCAGACCGTCCCGGCCCTCGCCGGCCGGCCCTACGCCCTGCACCCCCTCCAGGCCCACGGCGCCGACCGCACCACCGCGACCGCCGCCTACGACGCCGCCTCGGGCACCTTCACCGTCCCGGCCCGCACCGTCGCGGTCTACCGCCAGGGCTGAGGCGGCTGAGGCGGCTGAGGCGGCGGTGGCGGCGGTGGCGGCCGGGGCGGCGGGCCACCCGCCCCGGCCGCCCCACCCGCGACCCCCGTCACCCCACCCGCTTCTCCAACAACGTCACCGCATACCGGCTCCCCCCGTTCCCCTCCTTCGACGGCTGTGCGCCCACGACCGCATAGCCCGCCCCCTCGTAGTACGTCCGCAGCCGCGGATTGTTCGCCAGGCAGTCCAGGCGCGACCAGGCCCGTCCCGATTCCGCGATCCGCGCCTCGGCCCGGGCCAGCATCGTCCGCCCGGTCCCGGCCGGTGCGCACGAGCGGTCCACCATCAGCCGGTGCACATACCCCGCCACCGGCGGCTGCGGGCCCCACGCCGGCTCGTCCCGCCACCACAGTTCGAAGCCGCCGACGACCCGCCCGGCGGCCTCCGCCAGCCAGACCTCCCCCTCCGCGATCCACCGCCGGAAGTGCTCCTCGTCCTTGTCGCCCGGCTTCCACTGGTCGATGCCGTGCTCCGCCATCCACCGGGCCGCCGCGTCATAGAGGCCGACCAGTACGGCCGGGTCGTCCCCCGCCTCGGCGAGCCGGTAAGTGATCTCGTCCATGCCCGGATCCTGGCACGGCCGATCTCCCCTCCCGGAGGCCGACCTCGGACCGGCGCCGGACCGGCACCGGACCGGCTTCTGCCGGGCGGCGTACGGGCGTTGCCCCGGCCCCGCTCGGCGTCAGGCCGCCTGCGGCAGCTGCAGCAGCCGGCCCACCAGGTCCGCGAACATCCCGTCCGCGGGCTCGTCCGCCAGCATCCGGCGCACCACCTGCGCCATCCGCGCGTCGTACGCGGCGCTGACCGCCGCCAGCGCGGCGAAGTCGTGCACCAGCTGGCGCTCCAGCTCGGCGCGCGGTAGGCGCCGCCCGTCCAGCCACAGCAGCGCGGTGGTCTCGGCGAGCGAGATCCAGGAGCGGATCACCAACTCCAGCCGCGGAGAAGGGTCCTGGACGTCGAGGTGGGCGAGGATCTCCGTGTAGGCGGCCTGCCGGACCCCGTCGACCATCGCGCCGGCGCGGGTCGAGCCGATCGCCGGACCGCCGCGCATCAGGGCCGAGAAGCCGGGCCCGTGCTCGTCCGCGAAGTCGAAGAAGCGCTCCATGACGCGCAACAGCCGGGCGCCGAGCGGGCCTTCGCGCGGCTCGGTGAAGCGGGCGGTCAGCTCGTCGGCGGCGCGCCGCAGCGCGGCCTCGTAGAGCTGCTGCTTGCCGGGGAAGTAGTGGTAGACCAGCGGGCGCGATATGCCGGCCGCCTCGGCGATCTCGTCGATCGAGACGTCCTCGGGGGAGCGGTGGCTGAAGAGGCCGAGCGCGACGGCGATCAACTGCTCCCGTCGCTCCTCGACCCCCATCCTGCGGCGTGCCCCGGTCGTCATACGCCCACCCTAACGACCGGCCCCGCGGCACCACCACCGCGGAACGGCGCCTGTGGACGACGGGACCGCCGACCGACCTGACCTGCGAACGACGGGGCTGGCGAAGGACGGGAGTGGCGGAGGACGGGAGCGGCGGAGGCACGGGACCGGTGGGCCGCGGTCCGTCCCGCCGCCCACCGGTCCCGCTCGCGCCTACAGGTCGAGCACCAGCCCCGTCCCCGGCCTCGCCCGGGACACGCAGATCAGCGCCGAGTCCTCGCGTTCCGCATCGGTCAGGAGCTCGTCGCGGTGGTCCACCTCACCGGCCAGGACCCGCTGTTGGCAGGTGCCGCAGAACCCCTGCTCGCAGGAGTACGCCAGGTCGGGCAGGGCCTGTTCGCGGATCGCGCGGAGCGCGCTGGTGCCGGCCGGGACCGTCACCGTGCGGCCGGTCCGGCGCAGCTCCACCTCGAACGGCACCTCGTCACCCGGTACGGCCCCCGTGCCCGAAGCGGCCCCGCTGCCCGCCGCCGGCGCGAACCGCTCCGTGTGCAGGGTCAGGCCCTCCGGCCCGTCGGGCAGCAGCTCGGCCACGGCGTTCATCAGGGGCTCGGGGCCGCAGCAGTACACAGCGGCGTGCGGCGGCGCGTCGGCGAGCGCCGCGGCCAGATCGGGCCGCCCGTCCTCGTCCTCCGCCACCACGGTCAACCGCCCGCCACCCGCAACAGCGCGGCTCTCGGGGGCGGTTGCCGCCGCGCCACCGCCCCCGAAAGCGTCCGCGCCGCCGCCCCCGGCCAGCTTCTCGGCCTCCTCCAGGAACGGCATCGACGCCCGCGACCGCCCCGCGTACAGCAGCCGCCAGGGCACCCCCTCCGCCTCGGCCTGCCGCACCATCGGGAGGATCGGGGTGATGCCGATGCCGCCCGCGATGAAGAGATAGGCGTGGTGGTCCTCCAACCGGAAGCGGTTCCGGGGACCGCGCACCTCGACCGTCATGCCCGTACGGAGCGCCTCGTGCACCTCCCGGGAGCCGCCCCGGCCGTCCTCGATCAGCCGGACCGCGATGGTGTACGCCCCGCCGTCCGCCCGTACGGCGTCGGCCGGTTCGCCGCACAGCGAGTACTGCCGCACGGTCCCCGAGGGCAGGACGAGATCGAGGTGCGCGCCCGGTTCCCAGTCGGGCAGCCGCTCGCCCTCCAGGCGGAGGGCCACCACGCCCTCGGCAGCCACCGTCCGTTCGGTCACCCGCAGCCGCAGCGGCGCCGCGCGCTCCGCCCGGTCCGTCGCCCGGACCGCGTCGCGGCCCTGCCCGGAGATCGGTTGCTCCAGCGCGGGCAGCGGCCACAGCGGCGACCGCCGGATCCGCCGGCGCAGGGCCCGCCGGACCAGCAGGGCGGTCCCGGCGATCACCAGCACGGTGCCCAGGCGCGAACGGCCGCCCCCGGGCAGGGCGTTGAGCGGCGCCGCGGCCCTACGGGGCGACGGCAGCGGAAGGCGCTCACGGGAGGCGCCGCCGCGGCCGGCGGACAGGGAAGGACGGGCAGGCGCGGACATCTCAGGCTCCTCCGGGGGCGGCGGCGGTCGCGGCCGGCGAACGGTCGAGGTAGGCAAGGGCCTGCTCGGTGTTCCCGTGCTGCGACGGGTGGTAGGTGCGGCTCAAGTACTGGGGGATGGAGCGGGCGACCGCCCCGGTGGTCGGCAGGACGCCCTGCCGGCCACCCCGTACGAACTCCTTCACGCCGGCCTTCCCGTCGAGCAGCGTGGGGTCGTTCTCCATGAAGAACCGGGTGCCGCGCTGCCACAGGAACACCAGCGCGGTGAAGGCCGACGCCCAGGTGCGCACCCGTCGCCGGTAGCCGCCGTCCAGGTGCATGAACAGGTCGAACGCCACCGAGCGGTGCTCGACCTCCTCGGCGCCGTGCCAGCGCAGCAGGTCGAGCATGGTCGGATCGGCCCCCTTGGCGTCCAGGGCCGCGGCGTTGAGCACCCAGTCGCCCAGGAAGGCGGTGTAGTGCTCGATGGCGGCGATCAGCGCCACCCGCTCCATGAGCCACCACGTGCGGGCCCGCCCCGGGGGCAGCGTCCGGTCGCCGAGCAGCTTCTCGAAGAACCAGTCGACCTGCGCGGTGTACGGGGTCGGGTCCAGGCCCCGCTCCTTCAGGTGCGGCAGGACGTCGTCGTGCGCCTGCGCGTGCATGGCCTCCTGGCCGATGAACCCGATGACGTCGGCGCGCAGTTCGGGATCGCGGACGTAGGGCAGCACCTGCTTGTAGACGTGCACGAACCAGCGCTCGCCGGCCGGCAGCAGCAGGTGCAGGACGTTGATGGTGTGGGTGCTGGCCGGATCGCCGGGTATCCAGTGCAGAGGGGTGTTCGCCCAGTCGAAGGCCACGTTCCGGGCCTTCAGCGGTGTGTGCTCGGACGCGACCGGCTGGGGCCGCAGCGAGGCCGTATTAGACATGGCGTCAACGTACTTGAGAGTAAGGAATGCCGATACCCCTTGGGCGACGAAAAGGTGGCCTAACCGGGGGCGCGGCAGCGGGGACGGGGACGCCGAAGGGGACGAGGGGCGGGCCCGGCGCCGCCCCCGGCCCGGACGCGGCCCTCCCGTTCCTCGGCCCGCCCCCCGTCCCGCGGCTCAGTGCAGCGCGCGCAGTGTCCCGCCGTCGGTCAGCGTGGCCTTGAGGTCGGCCTGGGTGCCCGCCGGCGCCGGGACGGCCAGCAGCCGGCCGGACGCCTGCGCCCGCACCCCGCCGCTCGCGGTGATCGACGTGATCTGGTCGCTGCCCGCCGCCAGCAGCCACCACCGGCCCACCGCGCTCTTCCACAGCACGCCCGACAGCACCCGGGGCGCCCGCGGGCCGCATGCCGTACCGCCGTCGGCGCGGGCGGTCACCGCACCCGTCGGGTACGGACGGCCGCTCGGCGGCGGCACCTGGAACTGCGTCATCGTCCGGCTGCCGGCCCCGCGCCAGGTCTCCGCCCGGGTGCACAGCCAGGCCGCGTTCTCCGTGCCCCCGGGGAGCAACTGCTGGGCGAACCGCCAGGCGTTCACCGTCCGCACGCCCTGCCCGCGGAGCACGGGCAGCTGGCACGCGGTCCGTGCCCAGGCCGTCCGCCCCTCCGGCCCGGACACCGAGGCCGGCGCGTCCGGCGGGCCGTACGTGAGCCGGGCGGGGGCCAGTTCGCCGAGGTCGGCCAGCAGCTCGCCACCGGGCCGCGCGTTCGGCACGCCGCCCGGTTGCCCGTCCAGGCGCCCGCCGACCCTCAGAGCGGGCCAGGCCGCGCACGTCCCCTCGGGGCGCGGCGTCGGGACGGGGGCGGTCAGACCGTCCGCACCCACGGTGATCGGCTGGCCCGCGGCCCCCGGCTTCAGCAGGTCCACCAGCCGCACCGACGTCACCCAAGGGGCCGTCAGATAACGGGCGTTGCCCGACGTCCGGCCCACCACCAGGACGCTCGCCGAGTCCGCCGCCGCCCCGTCCGTCCGCGCGAAGTCCAGCGCCGCCCCGGAACCGTCGCCCTCCCCCTGGCCGTCGGTCGGCTCGGCGTACCGCACCACCCGCAGCCCGTCGTGGAGGAGCACCACCACGGCGTGGTCCACCACGCCCGCGAAGAGCAGTTGGGGCGGTCCGGCCGCGGGGCCGGTGGGTGTGCCGGGCGTCGCGGAGACCGGCACCCGGGTACCGGGTCGGGCCCACACCGCCAGCGCCCGCCGGAGCAGCGCCTTGTCCCGGACCCGGTCGCCGCGGGCCGGCCAGGCCGAGAAGTCCGGCCGCGGCGCGCTCTTCCAGGCGGTCGGCGACGACACCGCCAGCCGGCCCGGGTCCAGGGCCGCCTCGGCCGCCGCGTTGCGGGCGTCCGGCGGGGCCGCGGCCCCGCTCGGGCCCCAGCCCCCGCCCGGCAGGCCCAGCAGCGCCCCGCACACCAGCACCGCCGCCCCCGCCGCCAGCGCCGCCCGGCCGTGCTGGCGCCGCCGGACCAGGTCCGTCGGCCGGGCATGGAGGGCGCACGGGTCGAACTCCACCGACTCCAGCAGCGCCCGGTCCCGGCTCCCGGCCGGCAGCGCGGCCCGCTCCGCCCCGATCAGCGCCGCGCGGGCGTCGGCGACCCCCGCGGCCTCCAGCACCCGCCGCGTCTCCTGGACCGACAACCGCTCCAGATCGCGCAGCACGAACGCCGCCCGGGCCGGCCCCGACAGCGCCGACAGGGCCTGGTCCAGGGCGAGTTCGTCGGCGCCGCCGGAGCGCGGGAACAGCCGCAGGCCCCACACCTGGGGGAGCGACGCCGGCGCCCGCCACCTGCGCCGCCCGGCGGCCAGCGCCACCTGGAGCACCCGCAGCCGCATCAGGGCGTAACCGGGATCGACGGCCGGGTCCCCGCCCCGCTGGGCGGGCAGTTTGCCCCCGGTACCGGTCCGCCGGGGCAGCGCCCGCTGCACCACGGCATGCGCGGCCAGCACCCGCCGGCCGCGGTTCGGGCCCGGTGGCAGCACCAGATAGGCCAGCCGGGCCAGCCGGGGGTAGTGCTCGATCAGGGCCGCCTCGGCCTGCTCGACGTCGATCGACTCGCCGCCGCCGGCATGTCCGACGGGGGAGGCGCGGTCCGGGCGCGGGATTGCCGCGTGCTGCTGCTCCACGTTCGGTGGAACGAGTGAATCCGGTGCGGGTCACCGGTGGCCGGGCCCGCCCCGGACGAGTGGCCGGGCCCACCCAGGACGGGTGAGCGCGCCCGCGCGGGCCCGGCGGCGGGCGTCAGCCCGGAAGGTCGAACTCCCCGTCCCGGGCGCCCAGGACGAACGCCCGCCACTCGGCCTCGGTGTAGCGCAGGACGACATCGGGGTCGGTGGAGTTGCGCATCGCCACCGCGCCGCCCTCCAGGAAGGCGATCTCCACCGCCTCCGCGTCGGGGTCGCCGGGCGGGCGCTGCCAGACGGCGTCGGAGATGTCGAGGCTGTAGAGCCATTCCTTGTCGGCTGCGGTGCCCATGGTTCCCCTTACTCGCGTGAGCTGTGCCGGTCAGCGTACGCGGCGCGCGGGGGCGCGTTCCACCGGCGGAACTCGCCCCTCCGCGCGGCCCGTTGGCGAGGGGCGGCGGCATACCGGGGCCCGGGCTCCCGCCCGATTGCCCCGCCGGTTGGCCGGAATTCGCCGCCTCGCCGCCGGCCCCGCGCCGCGGCGACCAGTGTTCCGCGGGCCCTCATCCGTACGCTCCCTGGGCTTCACACACCCGGCCCGCGGGCGGGAGGACAGTCTGCCGCGTAGGAGAACCAGGTCCTTGGGCCGCGCACCCCGCAGGGGGCGGGCCCGCACCACCCACGGAGGCCCTGATGAGCACGGCACCGACCACCCCCGCCGGCCGCCCCGCCGCTTCCGCCCCGGCCGCCGCCCCCGACTACACCGCCCTGATCGCCGACACCCCCGCCCTGGTCCGGGCCGCCCAGCGCCTGCGCCACCAGGTCTTCGGCGACGAGTGGGGCGCCACCCTCGACACCCCGCTGCCGGGCCACGACATCGACCCGGTCGACGACCTCGCCGACCACCTCGTCGTCCTCCACCACCCCACCGGCGCTGTCGTCGGCACCTACCGGCTGCTGCCCCCGGGGCGCGCCCAACATCTCTACTCCGACGGGGAGTTCGACCTCACCGCCCTCGACGCGGTGCGCCCCGCCCTGGTCGAGGCCGGCCGCTCCTGCGTCCATCCCGACCACCGCAACGGCGCCGTCATCAACCGGATGTGGGCCGCGCTGGCCCGCTACACACTGCTTTCCGGCCATCGCTACCTCGCCGGCTGCGCCTCCGTACCGCTCGCCGACGGGGGCACCGCCGCCGCCCACGCCTGGGCCCTGGCCCGCACCCGCCACACCGCGCCGGCCGCCTTCCTGGTCAGCCCGCGCCGCCCCTGGCACCCCACCGTCCCGCTGCCGGAGAACCCGTCCCCCGCCCTGCTCCCGCCGCTGCTCCGCGGCTATCTGCGCCTCGGCGCCTGGCTGTGCGGCGCGCCCGCGCACGACCCCGACTTCGGGGCCGCCGACTTCTTCACCGTCCTGGACATCGAGCGGCTCGGCGACCGCTACCGCCGCTTCTTCCTGGGGGAGCGGTGAACGGCCCCTGGGACGTCCGCCCGGTCTGCACCCCGCGCTGCGCCGCACACGCCGCCCCGCCCGTCCCGTTCTCCCGACGGGCCCGCCGCGCCGCCGCGTTCTGCGGGGCGACGGGCCGCGCCCTGGCGGACGGCCCGCGCCTGGCGGACCCGGTACGGCTCCGGACGCACGCCCGGACGCTGCTGGCGGCGTTGGGCGTCGGACTGGACGTCCAACGGGCGGACGCCGCGGCCCCGTTGGCGGTGGGCGGTGCGCCATCGGCACCCGATACGGAGCGGAAGCCCGGGCCGCTCGTCGCGCCGGGGGAGTGCGCCCCTGGCGCGGACGGCGCCCCGGGCACCCTGGTCGTGCTCAATCACATCTCCTGGCTCGACATCGTCGCCCTGCTCGCCGTCGAACCCACCACCCTGCTCGCCAAGCGCGAGGTCGGCCGCTGGCCGGTGGTCGGCGGCCTCGCCCGCCACGCCGGGACGCATTTCATCGACCGCACCCACCCCCGCCAACTCCCGGGCACCGTCCGGGAACTGGCCGAAGTGCTGGCCGCCGGCCGCTCGGTGGCGGTCTTCCCCCAGGCCACCACCTGGTGCACCGCCGACCGCGGCACCTTCCGCCGGGCCACCTTCCAGGCCGCCCTGGACGCGGGCGCCCCCGTCCGCCCGGTGACCGTCGACTACACCCAGCGGGGCCGCCCCACCACGGTGGCCGCCTTCTGCGGCACCGACACCTTCGCCGCCTCGCTGCGCCGGGTGCTCGCCGCCGGCGGCCTGGCCGTACGGATCACCGTCCACCCGGCGCTGCCCACGGCGGACCGCGCCCTGGACCGGCGCGCCCTGGCGGCCACCGCCGAGCGGATGGTGCTAGGCCCCCTGGCCACCCTCCCGTTCGCCGGTCGTGACCCGGCGGGCCCTCTCGTGATCCCACCCGGCCCGCCCTACGGGCAGACGGCAGGAGCGTGACGACAGGGCCCGGGCAGCGGCCGGAGGCCCGCACGGACCGGTCAGACGCTCGGCACGTACTTGTAGCCGACCCGGCGGATGGTCACGATCGAGCCGCGGTGCTCGGCGCCCAACTTCCGCCGCAGCCGGGCGACATGGACGTCGACGGTGCGGCCGTCGCCGACGTGCCCGTAGCCCCACACCGTCGTCACCAACTGGTCGCGGGTGTGCACCCGGTGCGGATGCGCGACCAGATGGGCCAGCAGCTCGAATTCCAGATACGTCAGATCCAGCTGCCGGCCCCGGACGTGCACGGACCGCTGCTCGGGGTCGATCCGCACGGTCGCGTCGCCGGTCCCGGCCGCCGGGGCGGTCCCGGCGGGCGGCTGCGGCTGCGGCGGGGCGGGGGTCTGCTCGGCCGGCACCAGGACGAGGTAGCCGACCATCGGCGGCTGCCCGGGCAGGGCGGGCAGGCTGTGCTGCGGCGCGGGGAGCCAGGTCGCGCCGGCGTTCAGCAACTCGGCGACCTGCTGGGCACTGTGGCGCGGCGGCCCCCCGGGGCGGAGGTCGGCCGCTGCTCCACCGGGGGCGGCGCGGGCCTCGTCGGGGGCCACCGCGCGCAGCCGGTGGCGCTGGTGGGACGGGTGCGGAACGGCGGCCGTGGAGGAATCGGCGGGCACGGTACGGAGATTGGCCATCGAACGTCAGCTCTTTCGCGCAGGGGGACCTTCGGGGACGTCATGCGCGCGGGCAGGGCCGGGGACACCGGTCAGCGGTGTCGGGAGGAATCAGATGCGGGCCCGCGCTCAGTGCGCGCGGCAACACAGACGGTCGAAGGCGTGCGCCTGCCGGGACGGCCAGAACGGCTCGAGGTCGCTGCGACCCGTCGCGGTGTCTGTAAGGCTGGCCATGGCCCTATTGAACCAGACGGCCTTTGATCTGTCTTTCACACCACCCCCCGCTGCGACGCGATCCCGCCGCGCTCCGGCCGCGCCCACCCGCGCGCAGCCGACGCCCCGGCGCCGACTGCCCACTCCCGTACCGGAGTTGTCGACGCGCCCCGCCGGGCGCCCTTCCGCTCACCGGCCGAAAACCGCCCCCGCACCGCCCGCCGCGCGGCCCCCATGGCCACCCCGAGCGCCAACGCCGTCAGATGCCCGGCATCGGTGAACGTCCGTCCGCGGCGGACCACCGGTATCGCGCCCAGCGCCAGCAGCCCGCCGGTCACCGCCACTCGCGCTCCGCGGTGCGGCAGACAGGCGGCCAGCGCGCCGAGCGTGGCGTAGGAGCCGTAGCTGGCCCCGACGTCGACGGCGTGCGCGGTGGCCCCGCGCGCGCCACCGGGCGCGCCGGACGGCGGTGGCGCCGCGGCCACCGGGCCCCCGGGGCGCGCCCGCAGGCCCGCGTAGACCAGCAGGCTGGCGCCCACGTGCCCGGCCGCGAACACCGCCGCCGCGCGCCCGGCGCCCCACCGGGCCTCGGCCGTCCCGAGCGTCGCCAGCAGCGCGGCGCCGTACGCCGCCGGCAGCGGCGCCTCCACGAAGACCGCGCTGGTGGCCAGGGTGCCCCACCGGCCGGCGCGCAGATTGGCCACGTTGGTGGAGTGCGTGCGCAGCAACTCCGCGCGCCGCGGCCCCGGCAGCCGCGCGGTGGCATACGCCCCGAGCTGCAACGCCCCCACATACAGCGGCGTCACCCAGGGCAGCGCCCCCCGCCGCGACCGGCCCCGCCCCCGGGCCTCCCGGCCGTTCCCGCTCATCCGCCCCGACCCGTCCACTCCGTGCCCCTCCCGCGCGCTCCGACCGTGCCGCCTCACGCCGCGGACGACGCGGCGGGGCCCCGCACACCCGGTATGTCCGCCGGGCGGGAGACGGCCGGTCCGGATCTCGTCGGGACGCTGATCGCAGGCATGCCTCCAGCGTGCCACCCGCCACCGACAACCGGCCCCGGCCGCCCCGCGCTTGGCCACGTCCCGCTCCCGTCCGGGCATGCGGAAGGGGCCGGACCCGCCGGTCCGGCCCCTTCCCGCACGCGCTCCGCGCCGGGCGTCACACCTGCTCGCGCCGCTCCAGCTCCGTGCAGCAGGTGTCCACGATCAGCCGCGTCACCACGTAGGGGTCCACGTTGGCGTTCGGCCGGCGGTCCTCGATGTAGCCCTTCTTCTCGGCCTCGACCTGCCACGGGATGCGCACCGAGGCGCCGCGGTCCGAGGCCCCGTACGAGTAGCTGTCCCAGGGCGCGGTCTCGTGCGCACCGGTCAGCCGCTCCTCGATGCCGGTGCCGTACTGGCGGACGTGCTCCAGCGGCTTGTCGCCCTCGCCCAGCGCCTCACAGGCGGTGATGATCGCGTCGTAGCCCTCGCGCATCGCGCGGGTGGAGAAGTTGGTGTGCGCGCCCGCGCCGTTCCAGTCGCCCGGGGCCGGCTTGGCGTCCAGAGAGGCGGTGACGCCGTACTCCTCCGCCGTACGGTGCAGCAGCCAGCGCGCCACCCACATGTGGTCCGAGACCTCCAGCGGCTCCAGCGCGCCCACCTGGAACTCCCACTGGCCGGGCATCACCTCGGCGTTGATGCCGGACATCCCCAGACCGGCCGCCAGGCAGCGGTCGAGGTGCTTCTCGACGATCTCCCGGCCGAAGATCTCGCCGGCGCCGACCCCGCAGTAGTAGCCGCCCTGGGGAGCCGGGAAGCCGCCGCCCTCGGGGAAGCCCAGCGGACGGTCGCCCTTGAGGAAGGTGTACTCCTGCTCGATGCCGAAGATCGGCTCCTGCGCGGCGAAGCGTTCGGCCACCGGGCGCAGCAGGGCCCGGGTGTTGGAGGAGTGCGGCGTGAGGTCGGTGTGGAGTACCTCGCACAGCACCAGCAGGTGGTCGCCGCCGCGGATCGGGTCCGGGCAGCTGAACACCGGGTCGAGCACGAGGTCCGAGGCGTGGCCCTCGGCCTGGCTGGTGCTGGATCCGTCGAAGCCCCAGCGCGGCAGCCTGCTCCCGTCCTTCAAGATCTTGGTCTTGGAGCGGAGCTTGGCGGTCGTCTGGGTGCCGTCGATCCAGATGTACTCGGCCTTGATGGTCACGGGGTCCTCTTATGCAGGTCGGTGCGGGTACGCGTGCGGACGTACCGCTGCACTCTCGCAAGGGGCCGTTTCCCGTCCGTTGCCCTTATGTGAACCGCAGGTTACCCAGTCGGACATCCTCTGATTCTGCGACGTTTCACCGCAAAACACCTGGCAATCCTTTGCGGTTGGTGTCGGCCATGCTCCCGCAACGCCCCCTCGAACCCCAAGTTCCGGATACCGCACCCCAGTTCACGCCCCCGGGCCACCTGCACCCCGCCGCCCCGCCCCTCCCTCATAACCCCAAGGGCATGACCACATGACGCATTTGGTCGTGGAAGGCATGACCGCCGCCCGCCTAACGTCACACCTGCCGGCCTCTCCCTCCCTCCGCCCTCACCAGGAGCGCGCCATGCCCGCCCGCCCGCCGTTCACCAGCTACGTCGACACCGTCCTCGCCGCCCTCGCCCGCGACCCGGGCCGCCCCGCCGTCACCACGGCCGACGGCGAGATCGTCACCGCCGGCGCCCTGCACACCGCCGTCCACCGCATGGCCGCCGTCCTCGCCGCCCACGGCACCGGCCGCGGGCAGACCGTCGCCCTCCTCAGCCGCAACCGCCCCGAGGCGCTCGCCGCCCGCTACGCCGCCAACCTCCTGGGCGCGCGGGTGGTCCTCCTCTACGACGGGACGGCCGCCGAGGCCCTGGCCCCGGTGGCCGAGAGCGCGGACACCGCCCTCCTCCTGGTCGACCCCGACCTCCACGACACCGCCCGCGCCCTCCTGGACGGCTTCACCGGCCCCCGCCCCCAGGTCATGACCCTCGGACCGCTCCCCGCTGGCACCGCCCCCCTTGGCCCGGACCTGCCGGCCGCCTGCGCCGCCCTCCCCGCCACCCCCATCGTCGCCGGCGCGGCCCGCCCGGAGGACGACTGGTGCATCCGCCACACCGGAGGAACGACCGGCATCCCCAAGGGAGTCCGGATGACGCACGCCTCGTTCGCCGCGATGCTCGCGCACGCCACCCTGGAGGACGCCGGTGATCCGCCCCGCCTCCTGGCCTGCACCTCGCTGGCCCACCTGGCGGGCATCATGGCCGACCTCACCTTCGTGGCCGGCGGCACCGTCGTCCTCCACCGGGGCTTCGACCCCGCCGCCGTCCTGGCCGCCGTCGCGCGCGAACGCATCACCCACCTCTGGCTCCTGCCGCCGCTCCTCTACCGCCTCCTGGACGACCCCACCCTCCCCACCACCGACCTCGACTCCCTCACCCGCATCACCTATGGCGGCTGCACCGCCTCCGCCCCGCGGATGCGCCAGGCCGCCGAGGTGTTCGGCCCGGTTCTCTACGGCTGGTACGGCCAGTCCGAGGCGATGTCCATCACCGAGGCCGGCCCCGCGGACCACGCCGACATCCGCCCCGACGCCCCGATGACCGTCGGCCGCCCGCTGCCCGGCGTCACCCTCGCCGTCCGCGACCCCGAGGGCCGCGACCTGCCCCCGGGGGAGTCCGGCGAGGTCCATGTGCACTCCGCCGGCGCCATGCGCGGCTACTGGAAGCGCCCCGACCTCACCGCCCAGGTCCTGCACGACGGCTGGGTGCGCACCGGCGACGTCGGCTACCTGGACACCGACGGCCGCCTCTACCTCGTCGACCGCCTCAAGGACGTCGTCATCGTCGTCGGCGGCCACGTCCACCCCGCCGAACTGGAGGACCTCCTCCACGCCCACCCCGCCATCGCCCACGCCGCCGTCTACGGCGTCCGCACCCCCGACGAGACCGAGGAGGTCCACCTCGCCCTCGTCCCCGCCCCCGGCCACCGGGCCGACGACCTCACCCTCCCCGCCCTCCGCACCTACATCACCACCCACAAGGGCACCCTCTACGCCCCCGCCGCCGTCCACCTCCTCGACGCCATCCCCCTCACCCCCGTCGGCAAGCCCGACAAAAAGCTCCTCCGCTCCCTCCCCCGCCCGACCCCCTGACCCGGCCCGCGCACCCCGGGGCCGGGAGCCCCAAATCCCCGCTGGCCAGGGGCTTTTGTCAGTGCCCGGCAGTAAAATGGGAACCAGTAAGTGAGGGTTCACCCAAGCTCCAGGAGGTCCGCCGGATGGCTGCTGCCACACTCATGACGAAACCCCTCCCGGCCCACCCGCTGCCCAAGAAACCGCTCCCCGCCGGCTGGCCCCGCGAGCGGTACGAATCCCACAACCGCCGCCTGAAGGCCATGCGCCTGGCGATAGCCCTCCTCGACACCGGCACCTACCGCCCCGCACAGGCCACCAACGTCAAGATCCGCACCACCGCCCTCGCCATCGGCGTCCACCGCCCCTCCGACACCACCTGCCGCCTGGTCCGCGCCCTGATCTACGACAACTGCTGAGCAGCACTGCGGAGTCGAGCGAAACGGCCGGCCCGGAAGCGCTCCGCGCCCCGGGCCGGCCGCCGGTACGGCTTGAGGCCGCCACCCGTCACCGGGCGGCGGCCTCACTCGCTCATCTCACCGCTGCGCGCCGCCACTTCAGGGCGTGGCGCACGCGGCGTCCGACAGGGGCGGCGAGCACCCCGGCACGCTTTAGAGGTCGAAGTACAGCTCGAACTCGTGCGGGTGCGGACGGAGTTGGATCGGGGCGATCTCGTTGCTGCGCTTGTAGTCGATCCAGGTCTCGATCAGGTCGGCGGTGAAGACGCCGCCCTGCTGGAGGTACTCGTTGTCGTCTTCGAGGGCGTTGAGGACCGACGAGAGGTCGGTGGGGACCTGCGGGACGCCGGCGTGCTCCTCCGGGGCGAGCTCGTAGAGGTCCTTGTCGATCGGCTCGGCCGGCTCGATCTTGTTCTTGACGCCGTCGAGGCCGGCCAGGAGGAGGGCCGAGAAGGCGAGGTAGGGGTTGGACGACGGGTCCGGGGCGCGGAACTCGACGCGCTTGGCCTTCGGGTTGGCGCCGGTGATCGGGATGCGCATGGCCGCGGAGCGGTTGCGCTGCGAGTAGACCAGGTTGACCGGGGCCTCGAAGCCCGGGACCAGGCGGTGGTAGGAGTTCACGGTGGGGTTGGTGAACGCCAGCAGCGACGGGGCGTGCTTGAGGATGCCGCCGATGTAGTAGCGGGCGGTGTCCGAGAGGCCCGCGTAGCCCTGCTCGTCGTAGAAGAGCGGCTGGCCGCCCTGCCACAGCGACTGGTGGACGTGCATACCGGAGCCGTTGTCACCGAAGATCGGCTTGGGCATGAAGGTGGCGGTCTTGCCGTTGCGCCAGGCGACGTTCTTGACGATGTACTTGAACAGCATCAGGTCGTCGGCGGCGGCGAGGAGGGTGTTGAACTTGTAGTTGATCTCCGCCTGGCCGGCGGTGCCGACCTCGTGGTGCTGGCGCTCGACCTGGAGGCCGGACTTCTCCAGCTCCAGGGAGATCTCGGCGCGCAGGTCGGCGAAGTGGTCGACCGGCGGGGCCGGGAAGTAACCGCCCTTGTAACGGACCTTGTAGCCGCGGTTGTCCTCCACGGCACCGGTGTTCCAGGCGCCGGCCTCGGAGTCGATGTGGTAGAAGCCCTGGTTCGCGGAGGTCTCGAAGCGGACCGAGTCGAAGACGTAGAACTCCGCCTCGGGACCGAAGAACGCGGTGTCCGCGATGCCGGTGGAGGCGAGGTACGCCTCGGCCTTCTTGGCGATGTTGCGCGGGTCGCGGCTGTACTGCTCGCCCGTGATCGGGTCGTGGATGAAGAAGTTGATGTTGAGGTGCTTCTCCTGGCGGAACGGGTCCATGCGGGCCGTCGACAGGTCCGGGCGCAGCGCCATGTCGGACTCGTGGATGGCCTGGAAACCGCGGATCGACGAACCGTCGAACGCCAGCTCCTCGTCCGGGTCGAACGCCGCAGCGGGGATCGTGAAGTGCTGCATCACGCCCGGCAGGTCGCAGAAACGGACGTCGACGAACTTCACGTCCTCATCCGCGATGAACTTCTTCGCGTCGTCGGCGTTCTGGAACATCCAACTCCTCCTAGCCCGGGCACCGCTCGGCGGACGCGGGGTTGCGACTCGGAGCGCGGCCCATTCCCAGGCGCGCTCGCCCGACCATAGGCAGGCGGGATTTCCCAAGCATGACCCATTTGTTTCGCCGAGGTTAACCGGCGCGCTGTTGATCTCACCCCCCAGTGTGCGCCTCCGGGGAGCCCTTGCGACAGCCGCTGCGAGGCCGCTGTGGAAGGCCGTCGGGGCGGCCCGTCGGGCGCCTTGGCGGCGGCTGCGGCGGGCGGCGCCGGGCGGCTGCCGAACGGTCGCCGGGCGCCCGCCGGGCCCCGTCACCGCCGGGGGCCCGCCGCCCGGGGAACGTATGCGGTCGCAGTACCGTGGACGGGTGGACAACAGGCAAGCAATCGGATCGTGGATGTCCGGGCCCCGGGCGGCGGCCGAGGACATGGGTGTCGACTTCGGATACCGCGGGCAGCGGCTCGGCCTCCCGGAGGAGGGCCCCGGCTCGATCGCCCGGGTCGGCCGCCGCTTCGGCGCGCTCTTCATCGACTGGGCGCTCTGCCTGCTCATCGCGTACGGGCTGCTGAGCGGCGGCAAGCCGCAGTCGACGAGCAACTGGGCGCTGGCGGTGTTCGCGGTGCTGAGCGTGCTGACCGTCGGCACCGTCGGCTGCACGCCCGGCAAGCGGTTGCTGGGGCTGCGGGTGGTCTCCGAGGGCGGCGGGCGGATCACGCTGCCGCGGGTGGTGCTGAGGACCGTGCTGCTGGTCCTGGTCGTCCCGGCGGTGATCTGGGACCGGGACGGCCGGGGGCTGCACGACCGGCTCAGCCGCGCGGTCCAGGTGCGGATCTGATCCGTTCCACCGGACCTGCCCCCTCCGCCCCGTCCCGGCCCCTCGGCCGTGACGGATCCGGTCGCGGAGCGGCCCCCCCGGCCCCCCGGGCGGCCCCCGCGCGGACGAGCGGTGAGCACGACGAGCAGGACCCTGCCGGAAGCCAAAACATGACGGTGCCCCCGAGGATCACCTCGGGGGCACCGTCATGTAGCCGTTCGTACGGGGCGCGCCGGGATCAGCGCATCTTGCCGCCACCCTTGGGCATCCGCATCCCCTTGGGCATCGGGCCCTTCGGGACCGGCATGTTGCTCATCAGGTCGCCGAGCGCGCGCAGCCGGTCGTTGACGGCCGTCACCTGGGGGCCGGGGAGCACGCGCGGGAGCTTCAGCAGGTGGGTGCGCAGCTTCTTGAGCGGGATCTGGCCCTCGCCCTCGCCGACGATGACGTCGTGCACGGGGGCGTCGGCGACGGTGCGTGCCATGCGCTTCTTCTCGGCGCCCAGCAGCCCGCGCAGCCGGTTCGGGTTGCCCTCGCCGACCAGGACGATGCCGGCCTTGCCGACGGCGCGGTGCACCACGTCCTGGTTGCGGTTCATCGCGACGGCCGGGGTCACCGTCCAGCCGCGGCCGACGTTCTCCAGGACGGCGGCCGCCGCGCCGGGCTGGCCCTCCATCTGCCCGAAGGCCGCCCGCTCGGCGCGCCGTCCGAAGATGATCGCCATCGCGAGGAACGCCAGGACGAAGCCCAGGATGCCCGCGTAGACGGGGTGGCCGATCAGGAAGCCGATGGCGAGGAGCACGCCGAAGACGACGATGCCCGTGCCAGCGACGACAAGACCGACCTTGGAATCGACCCGACGGGTCATCTTGTAGGTCAGGGCGATCTGCTTGAGCCGCCCGGGGTTCTCAGCGCCGCCAGCGCCGGTTGAGTTTGACTGCCTCGCCATACAGCGAAGTTTACGTGGCGTGCGGACGACCGGTGGCCGCGGCCTCCAGGACGTACTCGGCGTCGTGCCGGTCCTTGGCGCGGCGGCGGTCCTCCAGGACCGATGTCCAGGCGTTGCGGCGGGCGGTGCGCTGGCCGCTGCGCAGCAGGACGGCCTCGATGGCGCGCAGGGCACCGGTGACGGAGGGGATGGGGCGGGGGGTGGCGCTGAGCGGCGCGGCCTCCATGGTGATGGTCTCCCTCGGACGAACGGAAACAAGCAGGGACGCGTGCGGGAGGTGTCGAGCGGTGCGTCCATCCATCGTCACCGAACGGTGTTACCAACGGATGACCTGCCGGTCAAACACCAACGAAACGTTGACGCGGCCCCCACGCCCCCTGCCTGGGGGAGTGTGGGCCGCGTCTCTCAAGCATGTGCCACGCTTCACAAGTCGGCGCGGCGGGCGCGTCAAACCGCCTGACTGGCCGCCTCGACCTCGCGCCGCTCGATCGCCTGCTGGTAGAGGCGCCCGGCGCGGTAGGAGGAGCGGACCAGCGGGCCGGACATGACGCCGGCGTAGCCGATCTCCTCGGCCTCCTCCTTGAGCTCCACGAACTCCTGCGGCTTGACCCAGCGCTCGATCGGGTGGTGCCGCACGGAGGGGCGCAGGTACTGGGTGATCGTGATCAGCTCGCAGCCGGCCTCGTGCAGGTCCTGCAGCGCCTGGCTGATCTCCTCGCGGGTCTCGCCCATGCCCAGGATCAGGTTGGACTTGGTGACCAGACCGTCCTCGCGGGCCTTGGTGATGACGTCCAGCGAGCGCTCGTAGCGGAAGCCGGGGCGGATCCGCTTGAAGATCCGCGGGACCGTCTCGACGTTGTGCGCGAACACCTCCGGGCGGGAGGAGAAGACCTCGGCGAGCTGCTCGGGGACCGCGTTGAAGTCGGGGGCGAGCAGTTCGACGCCGGTGCCGGGCATCGCGGCGTGGATCTGACGGACGGTCTCGGCGTAGAGCCAGGCACCGCCGTCCTCCAGGTCGTCACGGGCGACGCCGGTGATCGTGGCGTACTTCAGGCCCATGGTCTGCACGGACTCGGCGACCCGGCGCGGCTCGTCGCGGTCCAGGGGCTGCGGCTTACCGGTGTCGATGAGGCAGAAGTCACAGCGGCGGGTGCACTGTTCACCGCCGATGAGGAAGGTCGCCTCGCGGTCCTCCCAGCATTCGAAGATGTTGGGACAGCCCGCCTCCTGGCAGACCGTGTGCAGGCCCTCGCTCTTGACCAGACCCTGGAGGTGGTTGTACTCGGGACCCATTTTCGCCCGGGTCTTGATCCACTCGGGCTTGCGCTCGATGGGGGTCTGGCTGTTGCGGACCTCCAGGCGCAGCATCTTGCGTCCGTCGGGTGCGACTGCGGACACGCCGGCTCCCTAACAACTTCGATTCTTCGGCGTACACCAGGGTACGCCCGTCAATTCGCACGCGAATCCACGCGTGGGGTGGTGCAGGGCCAACCTCGACAGCGAGAGTGGCATTCCCGCGGGCAGGCCGCGGGGTGGACCTCAGACCGCGCGGGGGAGGAGGTCGGCGTTCTCCAGGACGTCCCGCAGGTGCTTCTCGACGACCGGCAGCACGTCGGCGATGGTGAGCTCGCGGCCCAGTTCGCCGGAGAGCGAGGCGACGCCGGCGTCCCGGATGCCGCACGGCACGATCTTGTCGAACGAGGTGGTGTCGGGGTTCACGTTCAGCGCGAAGCCGTGCATGGTGACGCCCTTGGCGACGCGGATGCCGATCGCCGCGAGCTTGCGGTCCTCGCCGCGCTGGCCGGCGTTGGAGGGCGCGTACTCGGGCCCGTTGAGCCGGGGGTCGAACTCCTCGTCCGCCGGCCGCGGGTCGAAGTCGAGCGTCAGGCCGGGGACGGCGGGCCGCCGGTCCTCCGGGTCGCCCAGCACCCACACCCCGCTGCGCCCCTCGACCCGGGTGGTCTCCACGCCGAACTCGGCGCAGGCCCGGATCAGGGCCTCCTCCAGCCGCCGGACGTGCGCGACCACGTCGACCGGGCGCGGCAGCTTCTGGATCGGGTAGCCCACCAGCTGGCCGGGGCCGTGCCAGGTGATCTTCCCGCCGCGGTCCACGTCGACGACCGGGGTGCCGTCCAGGGGGCGCTCGTCGTCGGCGGTCCGCCGTCCCGCGGTGTAGACGGCCTGGTGCTCCAGGAGCAGGCAGGTGTCGGGGACCTCGTCGGCGAACCGGGCGGCGTGGATGCGGCGCTGCTCCTGCCATGCCGCTCCGTACTCGACGGCGTCCGGCCCGAAGCCCAGATGCACAAAGCGCAGCCCCTCGGGTGCGGGGGTCTCCCCCCGAGAGATCGCAGTCACGGCAGCTCCTCTTCGACCCTTGTCGCAGTTGCGTGCGACGTCTCATGCCTCGTGCGAAACACGGGCGATTGCTCGTCGCGCCCATGCCACTGTACGGCCGCCGTGTGCGCCCCCGGCACGGGGCCGGTGCGCCGTGCGGCCGCCGTCGCGCCCACGGCGTGCTCACACGATCGGATGAACGCGAGGCGCAGGCCGCGAGAAAGGCGCCGAAGGCCGTTACATTCACGCCGTTCCACAAGGGCGAAGAGCACGCCGGACTGGGTCAGTCGAGCCCGGCGGCCCAGCCCGGAAGGCAGGAGACCGGTAAAGCTGATGACGGAACGACCCCCGCACCACACGCCCAATCGGCAGCTCGCCGCGCTCATCGCCGAGGCGGGCTTCTCCAACGCAGGGCTGGCCAGACGGGTTGATCAACTCGGCATCGAGCACGGCCTCGATCTGCGCTACGACAAGACCTCGGTGACGCGCTGGCTGCGCGGGCAGCAGCCCAGAGGCACCACCCCCGCCCTGATCGCGGAGGTCTTCACCCGCCGGCTGGGGCGCCGGCTGTCCGCCCAGGACCTCGGCCTGGACGCCTGTGCGCCGGTGTACGCCGGGCTGGAGTTCGCCTCGACCCCCAGCGAGGCGGTGGACATCGTCAGCGGGCTGTGGCGCAAGGACTCCGGCAGCCATGCCGAGCTCCGCAAGATCGCGTTCACCCCGGCCGGGCTGGTGGTGCCGAGCCGGGACTGGCTGATCGGCCGGCCCGACGAGCGCGTCGCCCACGGCGACCAGTCGGCCGAGGCCGGCGAGCGGGTCCCCCTCCAGGGCGGGCGGACGGGCGTGCCCCGGCAGCGCCAGACCGAGCGGGTGGACCGCGTCCAGGGCAGCCGGGTCACCTCCGGCGACATCGCGGCGCTGCGCTCGGTCGGCGAGCTGTTCCGCGCCCTGGACCACGCCTACGGCGGCGGCCACGCCCGGCAGGCCCTGGTGCGCTACCTGGAGCACGAGGCCGAGCCGATGCTCCGCGGCACCTACGGGGAGGCGGTCGGCCGCCGGCTGTTCTCGGCCGCCGCCGACCTGACCCGGCTCGCCGGCTGGACGTCCTACGACATCGCCGCGCACGGCCTGGCGCAGCGGTACTTCGTCCAGGCGCTGCGGCTGTCCCAGGCCGCCGGCGACCGGGCCTACGGGGCCTACGTCCTGGTGACGATGAGCCGGCAGGCGGTCTATCTGGGGCACGGCAGGGAGGCCGTCCAACTGGCCCGGGTCGCCCAGCAGGGCGTCGGCAGCGGCGTACCGACCACCGTGCAGGCGCTGCTGCACGCCGCCGAGGCGCGCGGCCACGGCGTCCTGGGCGAGGTCCGGGCCTGCACGGCCGCGCTGGCCCGCGCCGAGCGGGCCCTGGAGAGCGCCCGCCCCGGGGACGACACCCCCTACTGGGCGCGCTTCTTCGACGAGGCCCAGCTCGCCGACGAACTCGCGCACTGCCACCGCGACCTCCAGCAGTACCGCGCCGCCTCCCAGCACGCCGAGCGCTCCCTTCAGCTGCGCGCCGCCGGGTTCGCCCGCAGCCGGCTGTTCTGCCGGGTGGTGCTGGCGACCGCGCGGCTGGGCCTGGGCGAACTGGAGCAGGCGTGCACCCTGGGCGCCGAGGCGGCCCTCCAGGCGTCCGAGATGCGGTCCGTACGGGCCCACGAGTACGTCCGGGACTTCGAGCGCCGGCTGGAGCCCTACCGGGACGCCGCGGCGGTGCGCGGCTACCGGGAGCGGGTGGCCGCGCTGGGGTGACCGACGGGTGGCGGGGCGGCCCCGGTGGGGCGGCCCCGCTCCCTCAGGGCGGCCTAGGCCGCCGCCCGTATGGCGTCCGGTTCCGGGCGGGCCGGCAGGCCGAAGTCCTGGAGCAGTGCGCGGGCGGCCCGGTGGCCGGAGCGCAGCGCGCCCTGGAGCGTGCTGGTGTCGCGGTGGTCGCCGCACACGTACAGCCCGGCCAGGACGCGCACCGTGCGCTGCGGGTCGTGCGGGGCGGCCATCGCGGGTACCGCGTACGGGTCGTGATGGCCGGTCAGCAGCTGCCAGCCGTCGGTCCGCAGGCCGTAGATCCGGTCGAGCTGCGGCCGGACGGTCTTGTCGAGGGCGTCCAGCGGCAGCGCCGCGGCGGAGCCGAGGACGACCGTGGTGACCAGCGGGCGGCCCGGCGGGGTGCGCGACGGGTCGATCGCGCCGGCCAGGTAGCTGAAGGCGACCGGGCCGTCCGTCGGCACGATCAGCGCCGTCTCCCGGCCCGGGCCGCCGCGGGCGCCGGCCGGCGCGTCCGCGGTGTGGTGCAGCACCGTCACGGGATGGAAGGCGGGCAGCCGCAGCCCCGGCAGCAGGTCGGCGGCGGCCCGCGCGCCGGTCGCCACCAGCACCGCCCGGCACGGGATCCGGCCGTGCTCACGGGTGCTGACCCCGTTGGTGGCGACGGCCGTGACCTCCACCGACGTCCGGACCGTGCCCGGTGGCAGGCCGGCCGCCAGCAGCTCGGGGATGGCGCCGGCGCCGCCCGCCGGGAGCGCCAACCGCCCCTCGGCGAAGGCCCGCAGCACCTGCGCGGCGCCCCGGCTGGAGCCGAGCAGCCGGGGATCGCACAGCAGCGCGCCCAGCAGCGGCCGCAGGAAGGTGTCGTGGGTGCGCGGCGGGAACGCCGGGCGGCCGGCCAGGGCGTCGCTGACCGGGCGGTCCGGGGGCGCGACGGTGACGCCGGACCGGTCCGTACGACGGTCGGGGCGCGTGAGGGCGCGCGCGGCGGAGAGTGCGCCCCTTGTGCACCGCAGCGGGCTGATCCGCTGGGTCCGCTGGCCGTTGTGCAGGCCCAGCCCGGCGGCGAACGGACGCAGCGTCAGCTCCGCCAGGCCGGGCGTGCGGCGCAGCGCGGTCGGGGAGACCGCCAACGGGCGGCCGCAGCGGTCCAGGCGGAAGCCGTCCACCTCGTCGGTGACGGACCGGCCGCCGACCCGGGAAGCGGCCTCCAGGACCGTGACCGTGACTCCTGCCCCGGTCAGATGGCGGGCGGCGGCGAGGCCGGCCGGCCCGGCCCCCACGATGACGACGTCGACGGCCGATGAGGTGCGCAGCACATGCCCCTCCCGAGGTCGGTTCCGGCGGCAGCGCACGGTGCTCATGCCCGGTGCGGCCGCCAGGGATGCCAGTGGTGTGTCCGAGGACCGTAGGGAGTGCCGTGGCCCGGCCGACAGGGGCGCCCTGGGGGCGCGCGGGTGCGCCCGGTGCCACAGGGCCGGGCGCCGGGCGGTCTACGCCCCCAGGGCGGCGCGCACCGCGTCGCCGATCCGGGGGTGCGCGAAGGTGAATCCGGAGTCCAGCAGCCGCCGCGGAACGATCCGTTGACTGCCCAGCACGTCGCCCGCGAACTCCCCGAGGACCAGCCGCAGCACCGGCGCCGGCACGGTGCACAGCGTGGGGCGGCGCAGCAGACGGCCCATCACCGCCGTCGCCTCGCGGTTGGTGACCGGTTCCGGCGCGGTGAGGTTGACCGGCCCGGACAGCTCCTCGGTGGCCAGCAGATGGCGGAGCGCGGCGATGTGGTCCCGCAGGGAGATGAAGCTCCAGTACTGGCTGCCGTCGCCGAGCCGGCCGCCCAACCCCAGCCGGAAGACCGGGAAGAGCCGCCCCCAGGCGCCGCCGGAGCCCGCCACGACCAGGCCGGTCCGGGGGAAGACGGTCCGGATGCCGGCGTCCTGGGCGGGTGCCGCGGCGTCCTCCCACGCCACGCAGAGCTCCGGCAGGAAGCCGGTGCCGGCCGGTGCGCTCTCGTCGGTGCGCCGGTCGCCGGTGTCGCCGTAGTAGCCGATCGCGCTGCCCGAGACGAACACCCGCGGCGGGACGTCCAGCGCGGCCAGCGCGGTGGCCAGTGTCCGGGTGCCCAACACCCGGCTGTCGTACAGCTCCTGCTTGTACGCGGCCGTCCAGCGGTGGTCGGCGACGCCCGCCCCGGCGAGGTGGACCACCGCCTCGCAGCCGGCCAGCGCGGCCGGATCGAGCCGGCGGCCCTTGGGGTCCCAGGTCACCTCGTCGGTGTCCGCCGGCTGCCGGCGGACGAGCCGGACGACGTCGTGGCCGTCCGCGCGCAGGTTCCGGACGAGCGCCGTGCCGATGAGTCCGGTCGAGCCGGTGATCGCGATCCGCATGGGAGCATCCTGCCCGCAACCCGGGGCGGCACCGGGGAGGGGCCGGGGCGAGCCGGGCGGGAGTCCGCCGCGGCGCGGGACGGTCAGCGGCGGAAGCGGTCCCACAGCCGCGGGAAGCGCGCGGCGAGGGTCGCGTCGTCGTCGAGGTCGAGGTAGGTGCCGAGCGGTTCCGGCGGGGCCGGGGGGAGCTCCAGGTCGGGCATGACGGTGCCGGTCAGCTGCTCGTACGCCTCGTCGGCGGCGTAGCCGAGTTCCTCGGCGTCGCCGTCGGTCCCCTCGTCGAAGTCCTCGATGAGAACGGCCAGCTGGTCCGGGTCGTGCAGCGCGCCCTCGAAGAGGTGCCGGCCCTGGCCGATCAGCCAGCAGCGGAAGAAGTCGAAGGCGTCGTCGCTGGCGCCGTCCAACATCAGTGCCGCGGCGGCCCACAGGTCCCAGGTGTACGCCCGGTTGTAGCGGGACTCGAAGTGGCGGGCGAAGTCGATGATGCGGTCCGGGTCGAGTCCGAGCAGCCGCTCCACCAGCGCGTCGGCCTGCTCCTCGGGGTCGCCGCCGGCGGCCGCGCGGGAGCCGTCGACCAGCTCCCAGAACTCCGTCTCGTCCATCACCGCTCCAGCATCCGCCCTGCTGACGCGGCCCGCACGCGGAGTGCCCCGGATGCGGCGGGGCGGTGTCCGGGCCGCCGGTCCGGGGCGTCGGGGACGGTGGCCGTGCGGTGACCGTGCCGGGATTTCCTCGTTGTGCGGCATGCAACGACGGCAGCGCAGAACCACCAGCACCCCCCCACCCAGTGATCTCCCCATCCCCCCACCGCACTCCCATTTCGTGAAGGGCGCATCCCGCCATGCCCATGGACGAACGAACCCGGGCCGAGGTCGAACGCGCCGAGGCGGCCCTCGTGGAGCACTATCCGCGGCTGGTCCGCCTCGCCTATCTCGTCCTGCCCCCCTCGATGGGCCGCCACCGCAAGGTCCTCACCGCGCACGGCTTGGTGCAGCGGGCGCTGCCGTGGCGCGTGCCGCGCCGGCCGGCCGGGGCGCTGCCGGCCCAGCGCGGCCCGCAGGACGCCGGCTCCGGCTACGAGCTGATGCGGCAGCGGACCCTGGAACTGGCGCTGGCCTACGAGCAGCGGCAGCGGCCCGCGGTGTGCCTGCCGACGGTGCCGTTCGTCTGGGGGCTGCGGCTCCTCCCGCGGGCCGGCGGCGCCGACGAACTCGCCCTGGACCAGGCCCTGTCGGCGGTCCCCGCGCCCGTACGGGCCGCGCTGGGGCTGTGGTGCCTGGAGGGGCTGGAGACGGACGCGGCGCGCGCCGTCCTGGCGCGGGCCGGGGCCCAGGACCCGGAGGCGGCAGGGCGGGCGGCCGGGCAGCTGGACCAGCGGACCGGGGCCGCCGCGCTGCTGGGCTCGGCGGAGTTCGACCCCTGCACGGTGCAGGCCCGGCCGACCGACCTGCTGCGCCGCCGGCAGCGGGTGCGGGCGACCGCCGTGCTGGCGGCGGTGCTGGCGGCCGGGGTGGCCGCGATGGCGCTGCCCGGCGGCCGGCCCGCGGACGAGCCCGTCCGCACCGCCGCCGGGCAGGCCCTCGACCCCGGACGGCTGCTGCGCGCCCCCGACGAGCAGTGGGCCAGGTCCTCCCGGATGGACTTCACCGCCTGGCCGCCGCGCGGCCGCCAGGCCGGCGACCGGGCGCTGCTGGGGCGGGCGCTGCGGGTCTGGGCCGCACCGCCCGCCGGCACCCGGATCGTCGCCGCGGCGGACACCTCCACCCGGCCGCCCGCCACCTCGCCCCGGCTGCTGTACGCCGGCCTGATCGACAACGTGCGGGTGGTGGTCTTCCACGACGGCGAGCGGCTGGTGCGCTACGCCGAACCGGAAGGCACCACCCCCACCCTGCACTTCGCCCGGGTCGACAACGCCGACCTCACCTCCGCCGGCGGCCTGGTGATCGGCCGCGGCAACGGCTGGCTGCGCTACCTCATCGCGCCCTGGGTCGCCGACGTCGCCACCCGGGACCTGCTCACCCCGGACGCCCGGCCGCACGGGCTGCACCTGGCGCCGGACGGCGTCACCGACCGGATCCCGCTGCCGCCCGCGGACGGCGCCGCCTGCGGGCACTGGCCGGTGGCCGAGTTCCGCTCCTCGCCGCGGATCGACGACCGCCGCTCCTTCCTGGTGACCGACCTCGGCGATCTGGCACCGGTGCACCTGACGTATCTGGCGCACCCCGCGGCGGGTGGTCCGGGCGAGGCCACCGGCGGTCCCGCGCTGCGCAGTTGGGCGCGCACCGCGTGCACCCTGCGGTCGCTGCGCGGCACCGGCGTACGGTCCGTCAACAACTGGGCCTATGCCGCACAGGACCTCCCGGAGGACGGCGGCACCGCGACCTGGGTGTGCAACCGCGCCGACACCTGGCGCGGACCCGGCCGGGTCATGGTCCAGTTCCAGCCGCCCGCCGCCGGGCCGGCCGACCCGGGGCGGGTCACCGGGCGGGAGGCCGGTACGGCGGCGTGCGGCCCGTTCGGCCGGCATGTGCTCAGCGACGTCCACTGGCAGGCGAAGTCCGGGAAGTGGTACCTGCTCGCGGCGGGCAGCAGCGAGGTGGCCGGGATCGACGTGACGGGCGGGGCGCGGGCCGCGGTCGACGCGGCGACGCTGGCGGCCCCGGCCCCGCAGGGCGCCCCGGCGCAGGTCACGGGCCGGCTGCGGGACGGCCGCCCGCTGCGGGCGCTGCGGCCTTAGGGCCGGTCGTCGCACTCCCGGCTGCCTGATCACGAGAAGGGCCCGATCACGGGAACGGCCCGATCACGGAACCGCCCGCCGAATCCCGACAGAAGGTGTCGGGATTGGCTGTCAGGGTCGCCGCGTACGACCGCACAGCAGGCAACAGCGAGGAGCGACACATGACGGCGCAGGAGAAGGCGGCGGGCCGGGCACGGGACGGGCGGACGGCCGCCACGGCACCCGGAGGGCGGCTGCCCGGGGGCGATCTGACCGGCCGGGTGGCGCTGGTCGCCGGGGCGACCCGGGGCGCGGGGCGGGCGATGGCCGTGGAACTGGGCCGGGGCGGTGCGGTGGTGTACGTCACCGGCCGCACGACCCGGGAGGCGGTCAGCGAGGTCGGCCGGGCCACGGAGACCATCGAGCAGACCGCGGAGCTGGTGACCGCGGCCGGCGGGACCGGGATCGCGGTGCCCACCGACCATCTGGACCCGGACCGGGTCAGGGCGCTCGTCGAGCGCATCGATGAGGAGCAGGGGCGGCTGGACGTGCTGGTCAACAGCGTCTGGGGCGGCGACCGGCTGATCCAGTTCGACACCAAGGTGTGGGACCTGGACCTGGCGGGCGGGCTGCGGATGTTCCGGCTCGGCATCGACACCCACGTCATCACCAGCCACTTCGCGCTGCCGCTGCTGATCCGGCGGCCCGGCGGGCTGGTCGTCGAAGTCACCGACGGCACCGTCGAGTTCAACCGCACCTACCGCAACAGCCTCTGCTTCGACGTCACCAAGAACGTCCCGCACCGGATCGCCTTCGGGCTCGCCAGCGAACTGGCGGAGTACGGCGGCACGGCGGTCTCGCTCACCCCGGGCTTCCTGCGCTCCGAGGAGATGCTGGACCACTTCGGCGTCACCGAGGCGACCTGGCGCGATGCGATCGCCCAGGAGCCGCACTTCGCCATCGCCGAGTCCCCGGCGCTCATCGGCCGCGGGGCGCGGGCGCTGGCCGCCGACCCGGACAAGGCCCGCTGGACCGGACAGTCGCTCTCCAGCGGCCAGTTGGCGAGGGAGTACGACTTCACCGACGCCGACGGCTCCCGGCCGGACGCCGACGGCTACTTCAACGACGTGGTGATGGGCGGGAAGGCCGGCACCTACGCTGACTACCGCTAGTGCCGCAACAGGCAACGTTCGCCCCGTCGCGACGCCCGGCACCCACTCTCGCCGCACCGGCCGAAAGCCCGCGTACCTCCCGTACCAGGACTTCCGTCCGGCACGTCGAGAGCACGCACCGGACGCCGCTCCCTGACGGGCAAACGTGCCCGCCGCGGCACTAGCCCTCCGGCGCTGGCTCCTCGGCGGGGGAGTAGAGCGCGGCGGCGCTCCGGGCGGCCGTCGCGAACCGCTCCCGCAGCCCGGAGGGCGCCAGCACCTCGCCCTCCGGGCCGAGCCCCAGCAGTTGGGCGTAGGCGACCTCCTCGGACTCCACGGCGAGGGTGACCGTCAGCCGGCCCCGCTCGTCGGGGCCGCCCCCGGCCATCGCGTGCTCGACGGCCTCCCGGGCGGCGGCCGGCTCGGTGACGTAGGGCAGTTGCCGGACGCCTCGGGGGGTGAGCCGGACCACCGCCTCCTCGCGCAGCAGCGAGCGCTCGAACTGCGCGGCCCGCTCGGCCCAGAACGCCGGCAGGTCGAACTCCGGGTCGCGGACGAAGCGCCCGGCGCCCGCGGCGCTGCGGACCGCCGCGCCGCCGCGCCCGCCGGCCACCGGAGCGCTCGGCTCCGTCGGAAGAAGCGGCGCGGCCGCGGTGAACCGGTCGACGCGGTAGACCCGGAAGCCGGTCCGGTGCCCGTCACCGCTCACGTCACCGCCGGGGGCCGCCCCAGAACCGGCCGCCGACGGGGCCGGCTCGTCCCGCCGCTCGGACGCGGCCCGGGCCGCCAAGTACCAGACGCCCGCCTTCAGTACGAGGCCGTACGGCTCCAGCTCGCGGACCACCGCGCGGTCCGCCCGGAGATAGCGGACCGTCAGCCGGCGGTCGTCCCACACCGCGTCGGCGATCACCGGCAGCAGCTCGGGCGTCTCGGGGGCGTGGTACCAGCGCGGCGCGTCCAGATGGAACCGCTGGGCGGCGCCCGACGCCGCGTCCCGCAGCTCCGGCAGCAGCGCGGCGGACACCTTCAGCCGGGCCGCCGAGGCGGCGTCGGCCAGGCCCATCTCCCGCAGCGCGGAGGGCACTCCGGACAGGAAGAGCGCCTCCGCCTCGCCGCGGGCGAGCCCGGTCAGCCGGGTGCGGTACCCGCCTATGAGGCGGTAGCCCCCGGCCCGGCCGCGGTCCGCGTACACGGGCACCCCGGCCTCCGAGAGCGAGAGCACGTCCCGGGCGACCGTGCGCTCCGAGACCTCCAGCTCCCGCGCCAGCTCGCCGGCCGTCATCGAGGGCCGGGACTGGAGCAGCAACACCATTCTGATCAGCCGTGCGGCACGCATGCATCCATCATGCGGGGCACCACTGACAACGCCCCGAAAACGCGGGACGGGGAGAAAGGGATCCCGTGCGAAGACCCCGGGCGCGGTGGGTGGTCTCCGCACGGGAGCGGGTGGGCGGGCGGCGTCCGGTGTCGGCCGGTACCGCCCGCGTCGTGGGGGCCCGCCGGCCGGCGCGGCCCTGCCGCGCGGCCCTGCGGGCCCGGCCTCACAGCCCGTAGCGCTCGCGGGCCTCCTTGACCGTCTCGGGCTTGACGTCCCCGCGCCGGGCGAGGGCCGCCAGCGCCTGGACGACCACCGACTGCGGGTCGACGCCGAAGTGGCGGCGGGCCGCGTCACGGGTGTCGGACAGGCCGAAGCCGTCCGTCCCGATGGAGGTCCAGTCCTGCTCGACCCACGGGGCGATCTGGTCCGGGACCGCCCGCATCCAGTCGCTCACCGCGACGACCGGGCCGGGCGCACCGGCCAGCGCACGGGTGACGTACGGGACCCGGTCCTCGCCCTCCAGACGGGCCGCGTCGCACTCCAGGGCGTCGCGGCGCAGCTCCGTCCAGGACGGCGCGGACCACACGTCCGCCGCAACTCCCCAGTCGGCGGCGAGCAGTTGCTGCGCCTGGAGGATCCAGTGGATCGCGGTGCCGGAGGCCAGCAGCTGGAGCCGCGGGACCTCGGCGCCCTCGGCGGCGGCGGCCTCCTTGAAGCGGTAGAGGCCCTTGAGAATGCCCTCCTCGACGCCCTCGGGCATCGCCGGCTGCACCTTGGTCTCGTTGTAGACCGTCAGGTAGTAGAAGACGTCCTCGGCGTCCGGGCCGTACATCCGGCGCAGACCCTCCTTGACGATCACCGCGACCTCGTAGGCGAACGCCGGGTCGTAGGAGAGCGCCGCCGGGTTGGTCGAGGCGATCAGGTGCGAGTGGCCGTCGGCGTGCTGGAGGCCCTCACCGGTCATCGTCGTCCGGCCCGCGGTGGCGCCGATCACGAAGCCGCGGCCCAGCTGGTCGGCGAGCGCCCAGAACTGGTCGGCGGTCCGCTGCCAGCCGAACATCGAGTAGAAGATGTAGAACGGGATCATCGGCTCGCCGTGCGTCGCGTACGACGTCGCGGCGGCGGTGAAGTCGGCCAGCGAACCGGCCTCGGTGATGCCCTCGTTGAGGATCTGGCCGTTCTTGGCCTCCTTGTACCAGAGCAGCTGGTCCCGGTCGACCGGGTCGTAGGTCGCGCCCTTGGGGGAGTAGAGGCCGGCGGTCGGGAAGAGCGACTCCATGCCGAAGGTGCGGGCCTCGTCCGGGACGATCGGGACCCAGCGCTTGCCGGTCTCCTTGTCCCGCATCAGGTCCTTGACGAGCCGGACGAACGCCATGGTGGTGGCGATCTCCTGGCTGCCCGAGCCCTTCTTCAACGCGTCGAACGCCTTGTCCGCGGGGAGCGGCAGCGGCTTGGCCGCGACCTTGCGGGCCGGCGCCGGGCCGTCCAGGGCGGCGCGCCGGGTGCGCAGGTACTGCATCTCCGGGGAGTCCTCGGCCGGGCGCCGGTACGGCACCAGGTCGCCCTCCAGCGCGCTGTCCGGGATGGGGAGTTCGAGCAGGTCCCGCATGGTGCGGAACTCCGCCATCGTCAGCTTCTTCATCTGGTGGTTGGCGTTGCGGGACTCGAAGCCCGTGCCGAGGGTGTAGCCCTTGACGGTCTGCGCCAGGATCACCGTCGGCGCGCCCTTGTGCTCGACGGCGGCCTGGTACGCGGCGTACACCTTGCGCGGCTCGTGGCCGGCGCGGGAGGTCTGGAACAGCTCCAGCAGCGTGGTGTCGGAGAGCCGCGCGCCGAGCGCCTTGAGGGCGTCGCTCGCACCGAAGAAGTGCTCGCGCAGATAGGCGGCGTCCCGGGTGGCGTACGTCTGGAACTGCGCGTCGGGGGTCTCGCGCAGGCGCTGGACGAGCACGCCGTCGGTGTCGAGCGCGAAGACCTCGTCCCACGCCCGGCCCCACAGCGCCTTGACGACGTTCCAGCCGGCGGCGCGGAACTGGGCCTCCAGCTCCTGCACGATCTTGTAGTTGGGGCGGACCGGGCCGTCCAGGCGCTGGAGGTTGCAGTTGATGACGAAGGTCAGGTTGTCCAGGCCCTCGCGGCCGGCCAGCGCCAGTGCGGCGGTCGACTCCGGCTCGTCCATCTCGCCGTCGCCCAGGAAGGCCCAGACGTGCGAGTTGCCGGTGTCCTTGATGCCGCGGTGCTCCAGGTAGCGGTTGAAGCGCGCCTGGTAGATCGCGGAGAGCGGGCCCAGCCCCATCGAGACGGTGGGGAACTCCCACAGCCAGGGCAGCCGCCGCGGGTGCGGGTACGAGGGCAGGCCCTCGCCGCCGGCCTCCTGGCGGAAGTGGTCGAGCTGCTCCTCGGTGAGCCGGCCCTCGAGGAAGGCGCGGGCGTAGATGCCGGGGGAGGCGTGGCCCTGGATGTAGAGCTGGTCGCCGGAGCCGTCGCCCTCCTTGCCGCGGAAGAAGTGCTGGAAGCCGGTCTCGTAGAGCCAGGCCGCCGAGGCGAAGGTGGCGATGTGGCCGCCCAGGCCCAGCCGGGAGCCGCGGGTGACCATGGCCGCCGCGTTCCAGCGGTTCCAGGCGGTGATCCGGGCCTCCAGGGCCTCGTCACCGGGGTACGCCGGCTCGGCGGAGGTCGGGATGGTGTTGACGTAGTCCGTCTCCAGCAGGGAGGGCAGGTCGGTGCCCTCGGTGCGCGCGGCGTGCTCCAGGGCGCGGCGCATCAGGTACGCGGCGCGGTGCGGCCCCGCCTGCTCGGCGACGGCGTCCAGCGACTCGCGCCACTCGGCCGTCTCCTCGGGATCACGGTCCGGGAGCTGGTCGAGCTGGCTGTACGGCAGACGCACGGGATCGGGCATGGGTGGCCCCTTTCCGGACGGGTGGAGATGCGAGTTCGGCAGGCGTTGGGCAGGCAGGGGTATCGGCCCCGGTCATCGACGATAACGCTCCGATCGATGATCGATCAACGTCGTCTGGAGGAAAAACCGCAGGTCGGCACGGGGTGCCGCAATTCGGGGCACGCCGTGCCAGCTCCGGAGCCTCCCTCCGTTACGCTGCGGAGCCCGCCCGGTACGTCCCGGAGCCGGCGGCCCTTCGGCCCCTCGCCGCGGCACGGCGAAGCGGCCCCGCGGAACACCCGCGAGGCCGCTTCGGCGACGTCTTTCCCGCCCCGCTCAGACCCGCGGCGCGCAGCTCAGCACATGCGCCTTCAGCAGCGCGCCGATCCGCGGGTCGCGCCGCCGGAACGCGTCCACCAACTCCTGGTGGTCCTGGGCGTGCGAGCGCGGCTCCGGGCTGAACCAGCGGATCGACAGCGTCGTCCAGACCTCCACGCCCAGCGACTCCCAGGTGTGCAGCAGCACGGCGTTCCGGGCCGCCCGCACGATCTCCCGGTGGAAGGCCACGGTGTGCCGCACCTGCGCCTCGCCGTCGCCGGCCGCGTCCGCCTCCCGCAGCGCCGCCACCTCGCGCTCCAGCGCCGCGGTGTCCTCCGCCAGCCGGCCCGCCGCCAGCTCCGCGGCCACCTGCTCCAGCCCCGCCCGGACCGGGTAGCTCTCCTTGAGGTCGTCCGCGGTGAGGTTGCGCACCCGGACGCCCTTGTTCGGCGCCGACTCGATCAGCTGGAGCGACTCCAGCTCCCGCAGCGCCTCCCGGACGGGCGTCTGGCTCACCTCCAGCTCCACCGCGATCCGCCGCTCGACGATCCGCTCGCCCGGCTGCCAGCGGCCGCTGACGATCCCCTCAAGGATGTGCTCGCGGATCTGTTCGCGCAGCGAGTGGACGACGGGCGGGGTCATGACGTGCTCCTTCAGAGCGGGTGGGCCCGCAGGGGGCGGTGCGGGGCCATTATTCCCGGATACGGACGCGCGAAAGGGCCGGCCCCGGCTCGTCGGAACGAGTCGGGGCCGGCCCCTTTCGCAACTACCGTTTCCCCAGGGGGAGTCGGGGCTGCCGTGGTCCTTGCTCACTGGGTGAGCGAGCGCGACCGTCGGATCACAAGACCGATCTCGGTCCCGTTGCGATCCTCGCTCACGCCGGGGGCACGAGCGCTCAGAGACCGATCTCGGTCTCGAACTCCGCGGCCTCCAGGATCTGCTTGACCGTGGTCAGGTAGCGGGCCGCGTCGGCGCCGTCCACCAGACGGTGGTCGTAGGAGAGCGACAGGTACGTCATGTTGCGCACCGCGATGGTCTCGCCCAGCTCCGGGTGGTCGATGACGACCGGACGCTTGACGGTGGCGCCGATGCCCAGGATGGCGACCTGGTTCGGCGGCACGATGACGGTGTCGAACAGGGCGCCGCGCGAACCGGTGTTGCTGATGGTGAAGGTCGCGCCGGACAGCTCGTCCGGGGTGATCTTGCTGGCCCGGACCTTGCCCGCCAGCTCCGCCGTCTTACGGGCGATGCCGGCGATGTTCAGGTCACCCGCGCCCTTGATGACCGGGGTCATCAGGCCCTTCTCCGCGTCCACCGCGATACCGACGTTCTCGGTGTCGAAGTAGGTGATGGTGCCCTCGGCCTCGTTGATCCGGGCGTTGATGACCGGGTGGGCCTTCAGCGCCTGGACAGCGGCCTTGACGAAGAACGGCATCGGGGAGAGCTTGGCGCCCTCACGCTGCGCGAAGGCGTCCTTGGCGCGGTTGCGCATCCGCATGATCGCGGTGATGTCCACCTCGACCACGGAGGTCAGCTGCGCCTGGCTGTGCAGGGCCTTCATCATGTTGTCGCCGATGACCTTGCGCATCCGCGGCATCTTGACGGTCTGGCCGCGCAGCGGCGAGACCTCCAGGACCGGGGCCTTGGACGGCGCGGCAGCGGCGACCGGGGCGGCCGGGGCGGCCGGGGCCGGCACGGCGGCCTTGAGGGCCTCGGCGGCGGCGAGGACGTCCTGCTTGCGGATCCGGCCACCGACACCGGTGCCCTTGACCGTGGCGAGGTTGACGCCGCTCTCGGCCGCGAGCTTGCGGACCAGCGGGGTCACGTACGCGCCGTCCGCCTCACCGGCCGCCGGGGCGGGGGTGACGGGGGCGGGCGCGACCGGAGCCGGGGCCGGAGCCGGCGCGGGGGCCGGAGCCGGGGCAGCGACCGGAGCCGGGGCCGGGGCCGGGGCGGGGGCCGGAGCGGGCGCCGGGGCGGGCGCGGGCGCGGCGGCCGGAGCCGGGGCGGCCGGGGCAGCGGCCGGAGCCGCACCCTTGGCGCCGATCACCGCGAGCTTGGCGCCGACCTCGGCGGTCTCGTCCTCGGCCACGAGGATCTCCAGCAGGGTGCCGGAGGTCGGGGCCGGGATCTCGGTGTCGACCTTGTCGGTGGACACCTCCAGCAGCGGCTCGTCCTCGGAGACCTCCTCGCCGACCTCCTTCAGCCAGCGGGTGACGGTGCCCTCGGTGACGCTCTCGCCGAGCGCCGGGAGGAGCACCTCGGTGCCCTCGGCACCGCCCGCGGGGGCGGCGGCGGGGGCCGGGGCCTCGGCCACGGGGGCCGGGGCGGGCTCGGGCTGCGCGGCCGGGGCCGGAGCCTCGGCGGCGGCCGGAGCCGGGGCAGCGGCGGGGGCGCCGGTGCCGTCGTCGATGATGGCCAGCTCGGCGCCGACCTCAACGGTCTCGTCCTCGGCCACCTTGATGGAGGCCAGCACACCGGAGGTCGGGGCCGGGATCTCGGTGTCGACCTTGTCGGTCGACACCTCCAGCAGCGGCTCGTCGGCCTCGACGCGCTCGCCCTCGGCCTTCAGCCAGCGGGTGACGGTGCCCTCGGTGACGCTCTCGCCGAGCGCCGGCAGGGTTACGGAAACCGCCATGGTTTCAGTTGCTCCTATCGCAAGTACGGATGTGGTCGCGCCCGGAACGGGAATCAGTCGTGGGAGTGGAGGGGCTTGCCGGCCAGGGCCAGGTGGGCCTCGCCGAGCGCCTCGTTCTGCGTCGGGTGCGCGTGGATGAGCTGCGCAACCTCGGCCGGCAGGGCCTCCCAGTTGTAGACCAGCTGGGCCTCGCCGACCTGCTCGCCCATACGGTCACCGACCATGTGGACGCCGACCACGGCGCCGTCCTTGACCTGGACGAGCTTGATCTCGCCGGCGGTCTTGAGGATCTTGCTCTTGCCGTTGCCCGCAAGGTTGTACTTCAGCGCCACGACCTTGTCCGCGCCGTACAGCTCCTTGGCCTTGGCCTCGGTGATGCCCACCGACGCGACCTCGGGGTGGCAGTACGTGACGCGGGGGACGCCGTCGTAGTCGATCGGGACGACCTTCTGGCCGGCCAGTCGCTCCGCCACCAGCATGCCCTCGGCGAAGCCGACGTGCGCGAGCTGGAGGGTCGGGACGAGGTCGCCGACGGCCGAGACGGTCGGCACGTTGGTCTGCATGTACTCGTCGACCAGGACGTAGCCGCGGTCCATCGCGACGCCCTGCTCCTCGTAGCCCAGACCGGCGGAGACCGGGCCGCGGCCGATGGCGACCAGCAGCACCTCGGCCTCGAAGGTCTTGCCGTCGGCGAGGGTGACCTTGACGCCGTCGGCGGTGTACTCGGCCTTGTCGAAGAAGGTGCCGAGGTTGAACTTGATGCCCCGCTTGCGGAAGGCCCGCTCCAGCAGCTTGGAGCTGTTCTCGTCCTCGACCGGGACGAGGTGCTTGAGGCCCTCGACGACGGTGACGTCGGTGCCGAAGGACTTCCACGCCGAGGCGAACTCGACGCCGATCACGCCGCCGCCCAGGATGATCGCCGACTTCGGGACGCGGTCCAGCGTGAGCGCGTGGTCCGAGGAGATGATGCGGTTGCCGTCGATCTCCAGGCCCGGCAGCGACTTCGGCACGGAGCCGGTCGCGAGCAGGATGTGACGGCCCTCGACCTGCCGGCCGTCGACCGCGACGGAGGTCGGCGAGGACAGCCGGCCCTCACCCTCGATGTAGGTCACCTTGCGGGAGGCGATCAGACCCTGCAGGCCCTTGTACAGGCCCGAGATGACCTCGTCCTTGTACTTGTGGACCGCGTCGATGTCGATGCCCTCGAAGGTGGCCTTGACACCGAACTGCTCGGCCTCACGGGCCTGGTCCGCGATCTCACCGGCGTGCAGCAGTGCCTTCGTGGGGATGCAGCCGTTGTGCAGGCAGGTGCCGCCGACCTTGCCCTTCTCGATCAGGGCGACGTCCAGACCCAGCTGGGCCCCGCGCAGGGCGGCCGCGTAGCCGCCGCTACCGCCTCCGAGGATCACTAGGTCGAAAACGGTGCTGGCGTCGTTCGCCACGTCACGTCCTCCATGCATGGGTGCGCCGGAACCGGTCTTCGATGACCGGACCGCGGCTGTCGTTCGGCCGCTTTAACTCGGCCCTGGGTAAGGGGGGCCCTGTCCTGCCGAGAACCCATCTTCGCACTTGTTCAACGAAGGCGGGACGCGGGGCCGGACTCGGGGCGGTCGATCAGCCACTCGAGCTGGGGTACCTGTCCATACTCACGTGCGGATTTCGTTGAGGGCGAACACGCGGTGGCCGGCACCGGCGGCCCCGGGCGGCTGCCCGGGGCCGTACCGGCGCGACGGACCGGGGCCGCGGTCAGCCCAGCTCACCCTCGGCGGTGAGCTCGGCCAGCCGCACCAGGGTGCGCACCGCGGAGCCGGTGCCGCCCTTGGGGGTGTAGCCCCAGGGCGCGCCCTCGTGGAAGGCCGGGCCGGCGATGTCCAGGTGGGCCCAGGTGATGCCCTCGCCGACGAACTCCTCCAGGAAGAGGCCGGCGACCAGGCCGCCGCCCATCCGCTCGCCCATGTTGGCGATGTCGGCGACCGGGGAGTCCATGCCCTTGCGCAGGTGGGAGGGCATCGGCATCGGCCAGGAGTCCTCGCCGACCTCCTCGGCGATCTCGTGGATCGCGGCGCGGAAGGCGTCGTCGTTCGCCATGATCCCGAAGTGGCGGTGGCCCAGGGCCAGCACCATCGCGCCGGTCAGCGTCGCCACGTCCACGATCGCGTCCGGCTCCTCCTCGGAGGCCCGGGTCAGCGCGTCGGCCAGGACCAGCCGGCCCTCGGCGTCGGTGTTGAGCACCTCGACGGTCTTGCCGCTGTACATCGTCAGGACGTCGCCGGGGCGGGTGGCGTTGCCCGAGGGCATGTTCTCGGCGAGCGCCAGCCAGCCGGTGACGTTCACCGGGAGGTCCAGGCGGGCGGCGGCCACCACCGTGGCGAAGACCGCGGCGGCGCCGCTCATGTCGCACTTCATGGTCTCGTTGTGGCCGGCCGGCTTGAGCGAGATGCCGCCCGAGTCGTAGGTGATGCCCTTGCCGACCAGCGCCAGCGTCTGCTCGGCGTCGGCGTGCGTGTGCGCGATCCGCACCAGCCGCGGCGGCGCCTCCGAGCCCTGGCCGACGCCCATCAGGCCGCCGTAGCCGCCCTTCTTGAGCGCCTTCTCGTCCAGCACCTCGACGGTGAGGCCGAACTCCTTGGCGGCGGCCTGCGCCTGCGCCGCGAACTCCTTGGGGTCCAGGGCGTTGGAGGGCATGTTGATCAGGTCGCGGGCGCGGTTCATCTCCGCGGCCACCACCTCGGCGCGCTCCGCGGCGGCCTTGAACTCCTTGTCCCGCGGCTTGCCGCCGAGGATCGCGACCTCGGCCAGCGGCGCCGACTTGGCGTCGTTCTTCCGGGCCTTGGCGCCCTTGCCGTTCTCGCCGTTGCTGCGGAACGCGGTGAAGGTGTACGAGCCCAGCAGCGCGCCCTCGCCCACCGCGGCGGCGGCCCAGGCGTCCGCCACCGGCAGTGCGAAGGCGGCCTTCTTGGAGCCGGTCAGCGTCCGGGCCGCGCTGCCCGCCGCGCGCCGCAGCGCCTCGTGCTCGTAGTCCTCGCCCTTGGCCGGCGCCTCGCCCAGGCCGACCGCCAGCACGACCGGCGCCTTGATGCCGTCGGCCGCCGGGAGCTTGGTCACCTCGCCCTCGGCACCACTCGCGCCGAGGGTCTCCAGCACGGCGGCGAGCTTGCCGCCGAACGCCTCGTCCACGGCCTCGGCGCCGGGTGCCACCACAGCGCCCTTGGCGCCCTTGGCCACGCCGACGACGACGGCATCCGCGCGCACCGTTGCGGCGGAAGAAGTACTGAGGGTCAGTGCAGTCACGGTGATGAAAGTCCTGTTCCGTCCGGGGATTCCGATTCGCGCGTACGCGCTGCTGCCGCTGAGCCTACGCGCGGCGGCGCCGCCTGGCCCGGGTGGTTACCACACCGGGACGTGACAGGTCGTCGGTCAATAGCGGACGTAGCGGTTAAATCCCCGCAAAAGGACGGGAATTGAGGGTCTGGTGGTTCAGCCGAGGGTGAGGAATACCAGTGCGGCGAGGCCCGCGCTCTCCGCCAGGGCGCCGAAGACATCGCCGGTCACCCCGCCGAACCGCCGCCGGCAGTGCCGCAGCAGCACCTCCCCGGCCGCCAGGCCCAGCAGCGCCGCCAGCCCCGAGTGCAGCGCGCCGGACGGGCCGCCGACGACCGCGCCGAGCGCCGCGCAGCCGGCCGCCACCAGCGCCGCGCAGCCCGCCGCCGCCGGCACCGGAACGGCTCCGGCGACCGCCGCGCCCAGACCCTCGGGACGGGCCGGGGGCACCCCCGCCCGGGAGGCCAGGGTCAGCGCCGCGCGGGCGGTGACCGCCGCGACCACCGCGCCGGCCGCGCCGGCCGCCCACCCCGCCGCGTACAGCCCGGACAGCGCGGCCACCTGGGCGAGCAGGGCGAACAGCAGGGTGATGACGCCGAACGGCCCGATGTCGGACCGCTTCATGATGCGCAGCGCCTCCTGTGCGGGCTTGCCGCTGCCCAGGCCGTCCGCGGTGTCCGCGAGCCCGTCCAGATGCAGGCCCCGGGTGAGCACGGCGGGCACCACGGCGCTGCCGGTCGCGGCCAGCAGCGGCCCGCCGCCGAGCAGCAGCACCGCCCCGCCCAGCGCCGCCGCGCACAGGCCGACCACCAGCCCGGCCACCGGCGCGCACAGCATCCCGCCGCGGGCCGCGGCCCGGTCCCAGCGGGTCACCCGTACCGGCAGCACGGTCAGCGTGCCGAAGGCGAAGCGGAGGCCGTCGAGGAGGGAGCGGGGGGAGCGGGGCGCGGGGGCGGTGTCGTTCACCGCGGCAGGGTACCCGGGGCGGCGGGCCGGGACGGCGCCGCGCCCGGGCCGCTCACCAGCGGAGGTCCCCGCCGCGCCAGCCGTACCGCACGCCGTACGGGGTGCGCGGCCGCCACCGGTCCCACACCACGCACACCGCCAACACCACCAGTACCGCGGCGACATGCTCCTTGCCCGCCAGGTTGTTCTTGATGAACGCCACCTCGACGACCATCGCGACGACCACCGCGACACAGGTCAGCCGGGCCCGGTAGCGCCAGCAGACCACCACCGCCAGGCCGACCACCGCCGCCGACGGACCGGTGTCGACCACGAACTTGTCGGCGTCCGGCAGCCCGATCGGGCTGTCCGGGCCGATCCACAGGCCGATCCGCGCGTACGTCGTCCCCGCCAGCGTGGCCGCGTAGGCGACCAGCAGCGTCTGCCACCGGCCCAGGCAGATCTCGGCGGCCCCGAAGACCACCAGGATCTGCACCAGCGCGCCCCACACCGGCAGGTCCAGCGCCGGGACGAACAGCGACAGCGGGGTCCGCAGCAGCGCCAGCCACAGGTGCTCGTACGCCTGCACCGAGCCGATGTTCTGTACGGTGTGCAGCCCCCAGGACTGCTTCTGGACGAGGTGGAGGGACGACGTCAGGCAGACCGCGGTCAGGGTCAGCGGGATCGCGCGCAGCCGGCGCACCGCCAGCGTCGACCGCACCGTCGTCAGGAGCGGGCCCCACTCGGCGCGCGCGGCGTGCCGCAGGGCGGCGGCCCCCCGCCGCGCCGCCCGGGGCCCGCTCACCTCACGTTCTCCAGATGCCTGCGGTTCAGCCACTTGGGCAGGCCCGGCGCTTCGAGGAACCCCTCGGCGCGGGCCGCGGCGATACCGATCCGCAGCACGTCGGTGCTCTTCTCGAAGAGCATGTACCGCGGCTCCCAGACCGGCCGGTACTTGGCGTTGGCGCGGTAGAGCGACTCGATCTGCCACCAGCGGGAGAAGAAGCCGAGCAGGGAGCGCCACAGCCGCAGCACCGGGCCCGCGCCCAGCCGCGACCCGCGCTCGAAGACGGAACGGAACATCGCGAAGTTCAGCGAGAGTTGCGTGATCCCCACCTCGTCCGCCCGCTGGATCAGCTCCAGCACCATGAACTCCATGAGTCCGTTGTCGGATTCCCGGTCCCGCCGCATCAAATCCAGCGACAGCCCCTTCGCGCCCCAGGGTGCGAAGCTCAGCAGCGCCCGCAACTCCCCTTCGGCGTCATGGCATTCGAGCATCACGCAGCGGCCGTCCGCCGGGTCGCCCAGCCGCCCCAGCGCCATCGAGAAGCCCCGTTCGGTGTCCCCGTCGCGCCAGTCGTCGGCCAGGCGCACCAACCGCGCCATCGCGTCGGCGGGGATGTCCTCGTGCCGCCGGATGCGGACCGTGTAACCGGCCCGCTGGACGCGGTGGTAGGCCTGCCGCACGGTGCGCATGGCCCGGCCGCTCAGGGTGAACTCCGCGGTCTCCACGATCGCCTCGTCGCCCAACTCCAGCGCGTCCAGCCCGTGCCGGGCGTAGATCGTGCCGCCCTCCTCGCTCGCGCCCATCACCGCGGGCGCCCAGCCGTGCTCCCGGGCCTCGGCCAGCCAGCGCTCGATCGCCCCCGGCCACGCCTCCGGATCGCCCAGCGGATCGGCCGACGCCAGCGACACCCCGCCGACCACCCGGTACGTCACCGCCGCCTTCCCGCTCGGCGAGAACACCACGCTCTTGTCCCGGCGCAGCGCGAAGTACCCCAGCGAGTCCCGGTCGCCGTGCCGGGCCAGCAGCCCGCGCAGCCGCTCCTCGTCGTCCGCGGTGATCGGGTCGGTGGTGCGCACGGACCGGAACGCCGCCCACAACACGGCCACCAGCAGCAGCGCGCTCAGCACGTTGATCGTGCCGTTGACCCAGTTCGGCGTGGCGATGCCGGGGAAGTCGGCGTCGTCGGGGGCCAGCGACACCAGCCGCAGCAGGCCGTACTGCCAGCGCTCGGCGAACGTCGAGGCGCCCGGGGCCGCTCCGTTGGTGACCGTCACCAGCAGCGCCGCCAGCACCGAGGTGACCAGCAGCCCGCCGACCGCGGTCAGCGCCGCCAGCTTGGGGTTGGCCCGGTCGCCCTTGGCGTAGAACTCCCGCCGGCCGGCGATCAGGGACCCGGTGAACAGCAGTGTCAGCGCCAGCGACACCCAGTTCTGCGCGTGCGTGCGGAACTCCGGGGCGAGCACCATCACCACGGCCACCAGGAGCAGGAAGGCCCCGGACAGCACCAGGTTCAAGATCCACGCCGCCCGTTTCCGCCGGCGCAGCGTCACCGCCAGGAACAGCGAGAAGGCGCCGGACGCGAACCCGGCGGTGAGCAGGTACGGCGTGAACAGGTCCTCGACGTTGTGGCGCCGGATGTCGTTGCCGAACGACACCCACACCGCCCCGAGGACGTTGACGAACGTGACGGCGCGCAGGTACCAGATGCCGAACGCGGCGCCGCGCCGCGCCCACCGGCCGCGAGGGTGGTCTTCCTCCGGACTCAAGCGATGTCTCCCGATAAAAACGTCCAAAACGCGATCTTACGGGGGAGCCGTCGCCGGGCCGGTCGGTGCGGTCGCGGACGGGTGGCGCGGGGCGCGCCCGGCAGGATCAGTCGCGCACCGGAAGCTCCGCCGCCAGGGCGGCCGCCGCCCGCACCAGCGGGAGGGCCAGCAGCGCCCCGGTCCCCTCGCCCGCTGTGACGCCGTGATCGAGCAGAGGGTTGAGCGCGATCCGGTCGAGCGCCTTGGCCTGCGCCGGCTCCCCGCTCGCCTGCCCGGCCACCCACCAGTCCGGCGCCCGGAACGCCACCCGCTGCGCCACCAGCGCGCAGGCCGCGGAGACCACGCCGTCCAGGATCACCGGGGTGCGGCGCACCGCGCTCTGCAGCAGGAAGCCGGTGGCCGCGGTCAGGTCCGCGCCGCCGATGGTCCCCAGCAGCTCCAACTGGTCGCCCAGGACCGGCCGGGCCCGGCGCAGCGCGTCCCGGATCGCCGCGCACTTGCGCATCCAGGCCAGGTCGTCGATGGGCCGGCCGCCGCGCCCGGTGACGACCGAGGCGTCCGTCCCGCACAGCGCGGCGATCAGGGTGCCCGCCGCGGTGGTGCCGCCCACGCTCAGATCGCCCAGGACGACCAGGTCGGTGCCGGCGTCCGCCTCCTCGTCCGCGAGCGCCGTCCCGGCCCGGAACGCCGCCTCGGCCTCCTCGGCGGTCAGCGCGTCCTCGACGTCGATCCGCCCCGATCCGCGCCGTACGCGATGCCGGGTGACCTCCGCCGGCAGCTCTTCCGGGTCGCAGTCCACCGCCATGTCCACCACCCGCACCGGCACCCCGGCGCTGCGCGCCAGCACCGCCACCGGGCTCGCCCCGTCCAGGACGGCCCGCACCAGGTCCTTGGTCCCGCCGGCCGGCCGGGCCGAGACGCCCAGCCGCGCGATCCCGTGGTCGCCCGCGAACAGCAGCACCTTGGGCTGCTCGACCGGCCGCACCGGCACCTGCTGCTGGACGGCGGCCAGCCACCCGCCCAGGTCGTCCAGCCGGCCCAGGGCGCCGGGCGGCACGGACGTCCGGGCCCGCCGCTCCTCGGCGGCACGGCGCGCGTCGCCGTCGGGGCGCTCGATCAGTTGGGCGAAGTCATCGAGGTTCAGGGCGCTCATTGGGCGCAGATTACCGGCAACGGCGCACCGGTGTGACGTGCGCCGGGGCCGGTGCCGCGGGTGCCGCCGGGGCCGGTGCGCGCCGCGGCCGCCGACGGACCGTCACCGGGCGCCCCGCGCCGCGAACCGCACCACGCAGACCACCAGCCGCGGCGCCCACCGAGGCCGGCCACCGGACCGGCCCTCCGCGACCAGGGGGAGGGTGTGCACCGCGGCGACGGCCGGGTGGAGCCGGGCCGGGTATGCCATCGCCGCGGCCCACCGGGGCAGCGCGTCCACCACCAGCGCGCCGCCGGGGAAGCGCGCCGCGCAGACCGCCAGCAGGTCCCGCAGCACGCCCGCGACGGGCCCCGCGGGCGCCCCGGGCAGCGCCACCACGACCCCGCGTTCCACCGCGCCCACCAGGGCCGGCCAGTCGGCGCCGGCGCCGGTGCGGCCGACGGTGTGCCGCCGCGGTGCGTCCGGCAGCACCATCCGGCGGGCCGCGGCGTCCGCCGCCGGCAGCACCGACAGCCAGGTCAGCCGCCCGTTGTCGAGCCGCTGGAAGGAGGTCCCGAGCCCCTCGCCGAGCACCACCACGGTGGCGTCCGGACGGCGCCGCAGATAGCCGCGGACGGCCGCCTCGGCGGTGGCGCTCAGCTCACCGGGGCCGCCGGGCCGGCCGCCGCCGGGGCCGGCCGCACCGTACGGACGGGAGAGGACGGCCCGGAAGGGGAGGAGCGGTGCGTGCAGCCGGACGGCGCGCGTCAGGGCGGTATGTCCGTCATGTCGGGAAGGTTCGGTCACCTGCCCAGCGCACCCGTTGCCGGGCCCGGGGGCAAGCGGACACGGGCCGCGCCGGGCCGCCGTCAGCCGCGCAGCGCAAGCGCCTGGCCCGCGACCACCAGCAGCAGCTGCTCGCACTCCGCGCCGAACGCGGCGTTCAGCCGCCCGAGTTCGTCCCGGAAGCGACGGCCCGCCGGGGTCGCCGGGACCACCCCCGAACCGACCTCGTTGCTCACCGCCACCACCCGCCGCCGGGTCTCCCGCACGGCCGCCACCAGCGCCTCGCAGCGCTCCCGCAGTGCCCGCCGGCCGCCCGCCTCCCAGGCCGCGTCGTCCCACGCCCCGGCCTCGTCCATGGCATGCGTCAGCCACAGCGCCAGGCAGTCGATCAGCAGCGGCGGCGCGGTCCCGGGCTCCGCCAGCAGCGGCACCAGGTCGCAGGTCTCGGTGGTCCGCCAGCCCGCCGGGCGCCGCTCGCGGTGCAGCGCCACCCGCAGCGCCCAGTCCTCGTCGCCCTCCCGGGTGCCGCCGGTGGCCACGTATTCCACCTCGGGGAACGCCAGCAGCCGCCGCTCGGCCTCCACCGACTTCCCGCTGCGCGCCCCGCCCAGCACCAGCGTCCGGCGCGGCAGATCGGGCACCGCGTGGTACTCGCCGACCACCAGGGAGGTGCCGTCCGGCACCGCGCGGGCGCCCAGCGCCGCGAGCCGGCGGTGGAGTTCGGGCCCGGGCGGAACCGTGTGGTCCAGGTGCACCGCGACCACGTCGGTCGCCGCGTCCACCGCGCCGCTCGCCCGCAGCCGGGCCAGCGCCTCCGGCCGCGCCAGGACGTCCAGCAGCACCAGGTCGTAGGGGCTCGGGCCGCCCGCGGCCGGGGAGGTGCTGTCGGCCTCGCCCAGTCCGGCCGGTGCCGCGCCCGGCGGCAGGTACAGCAGCCGGGCGCCGTCGCCGCCGGTGACCTCGTAGCCGGTCCCCGGGACGTCCACCGCGACCGCCCGCACCCGGTGCCCGTCCAGCAGCGCCAGTTCCCGGCCGTCGGCGACCCGGGCCGGCTGCGGCAGCCCCGCCGGCACCTCCAGCGCCGGCCCGTCGTGCGGATGCGAGAGCAGCACCTGACGCACCCCGGTCAGCGACCGGCCCGCACGGGCCGCCGCGAACGCCGGTCCCGGGGTCAGGTCGAGCAGGAGCGCGCCGTCGACGAGCAGGGCGGTCGCCGCCCGCGCCTCGTCGCCGACGGCGGTCGCACAGGCGGCGCACGGGCAGTCGGGGCGCGGCAGCCCCAGCGGGGCCCCGGTGCCGAGGAGAGTCAGGTCCACGCGGGTAAGTCTCTCGTGTCCGGCTGGCGTCAGCGCGCGGGACGCCTCCGGGCGCCGCCGCCGTCCCTCCGGAGCGCACCGGCGCGCCGTCGCCGCGTCACCGGAAGGACGCCCGGAGCGCGTCAGCGCCCCTGCCGGGCACCGCCGTTGGGCCTCCGCGGCGGGCAAGGGTGCCTCTCGACACGGCCGTTAGGCTTCCGATCAAGTGGGGAAGCACGATCAGCAGGCACGGCGCGGGGCGGGGTGTCCGGCCCGCGCGGTGGGATCGGCGACCCGGTGGGATTCCAGGAGGCGCACATGGCGTGGACGTGGCGGTTCGAGAAGACGGACGGTTCGGAGGCGGTGCCCACCGTGGAACCGGAGGAGTTCACGACCCAGGGGGACGCCGAGTCCTGGATCGGGGAGCAGTGGCGCAATCTCCTCGACGGCGGCGTCGACCAGGTCCGGCTGTTCGAGGACGGCGACGAGGTCTACGCGGGGCCGATGAGCCTGCACGCCGACGAGGAGTGAGCGGGGTGGGGGCCGGCATCGCCGGCCCCCGTGTCCGACCGCTGGGGAAGGTGCGGCAAGGTCCGCTGGATCAGGGCCGCTGGCCGCGCTTGACCTGCGGCTTGGGCAGCCGCAGTCGACGCATCTGGAGCGTGCGCATGATCGCGTAGGCGCGGGCGCCCTTGGCGTTCTCCTTGGGGAAGCGCTCCTGGAGCAGCTTGCCCAGCCGCACCCAGATCACCGCCGAGTCCAGGACGATCAGCACGATGATCACCAGCCACAGCAGCAGCGCGATGCTCTGGATCTGCGGCACCCGGATCATCGTCAGCACCAGGATGACCACGGCCATCGGCAGGAAGAACTCCGCCACGCACCATCGGGCGTCGACGTAGTCACGGGCGAATCGGCGCACCGGGCCCTTGTCGCGCACCGGCAGGAAGCGCTCATCGCCGTTGGCGAGGGCCTCGCGCTGGCGGGCCATGTCGGCGCGACGGGCCTCCCGCTGCGCCTTCATGGCGTCCTTGCGGTTGGCCGGTGTCTGCGCGCGCGTACGGCGCTGCGACTGGGAGTCGCTGCGCTTGGGCGTCGGGCGGCCCTTGGGGGCCTGCGGATCGCGGGGCTGCTGGGGCTGGGACGCGGTCACCTTGGCGGCCGCGGCCCGCTCATCCTTCGAACGGCTTCGGAACACAACACCCAAGAGTACGTGGTCGCCGGGAATGAGCCATGGGCCGACGGGGAACGATCCGGCAACGGCACCGGCTTTCCCGCAGGGGCACATGCGGACAGACCGGGCGGTGCGGCGGCGTTCCGGGGCCGCTCTACTCCCTGGGCTGGAGAAGTCGGGTGGCCCGATCGTCCTGGAGGAGGAGCACATCCGGGCCCGAACAGTGCGGTAATGGAACCAGGGCCCGTACTGTGGGGTCTGTAGATGTGCTGGAGCCTAAGCCCGATGCAAGTCGGTCAGAAGGGGGCGCGCGAGGCCCATGAGCGATGGTGTCATGAAGCGGATGGGGATGATCTTCCGCGCGAAGGCCAACAAGGCCCTTGACCGGGCTGAAGACCCGCGCGAGACCCTCGACTACTCGTACCAGAAGCAGCTCGAACTGCTGCAGAAGGTACGCCGCGGAGTCGCCGACGTGGCGACCTCCCGCAAGCGCCTGGAGCTGCAGCTCAACCAGCTCCAGGGCCAGTCCGCCAAGCTGGAGGACCAGGGCCGCAAGGCGCTGGCGCTCGGCCGCGAGGACTTGGCCCGCGAGGCGCTGACCCGGCGCAGCGCGCTGCAGCAGCAGGTCACCGACCTGGAGACGCAGCACCAGACGTTGCAGGGTGAGGAGGAGAAGCTCACGCTCGCCGCGCAGCGGCTCCAGGCCAAGGTCGACGCCTTCCGTACGAAGAAGGAGACGATCAAGGCCACGTACACGGCTGCCCAGGCGCAGACCCGGATCGGCGAGGCGTTCTCCGGCATCTCCGAGGAGATGGGCGACGTCGGTCTGGCGATCCAGCGGGCGGAGGACCGCACCGCGCAGCTCCAGGCCCGGGCCGGTGCCATCGACGAGCTGATGGCCTCCGGCGCGCTGGACGACCCGTCCGGCATGGCCAAGGACGACATCACCGCCGAGCTGGACCGGCTCTCCGGCGGCACCGACGTCGAGCTGGAGCTCCAGCGGATGAAGGCCGAGCTGGCCGGGCCGTCCGCCCAGCAGCAGGCCATCGAGGGCGGCCAGGGCGGCGCCGCCCAGCAGGCCCCGCAGCAGCAGCACCCGCGTCTCGACAAGCAGTGACCGACGGCGGCGGACCGCGCCCCTCCGGGAGCGGTCCACCGCCGCCGCGATCCCGCCCGACCGGAACAAGGGAGACCGTCGTGATCGTACGGATCATGGGGGAGGGCCAGGTGAAGTTGGACGACGCCCACTTCATCGAGCTCAACAAGCTGGACGACGAACTGCTCGCCGAGATGGAGAGCGGTGACGAGGCCGGGTTCCGGCGCACCCTCGGCGCCCTGCTGGACTCGGTCCGCCGCCTGGGCACCCCGCTGCCCGACGACGCCCTGGAACCCTCCGAGCTGATCCTTCCCGGGCCGGACGCCGGTCTGGAGGAGGTCCGGGAGATGCTCAGCGACGACGGTCTGATCCCCGGCTGACGGGCCGGTGCCCCTGCTCACCCAGCGCATTCCGGCAACGCCCCGGCCCCACCAGGGACCGGGGCGTTACCGTTGCTTCCCGTGACCCTCCCGAGCCCGAGCCCCCGCCCCGCGCGCCGCGACACCGTCCCGGACGCGACCCGGGTCGCCCGGCTCCGGCAGTGGCACCTGACGCATCCGCTCACCTTCGACGCCGCCGTCGCCGCGGTGGCCTTCGTGGCGATCGTGTGCGGCGCGACGACCGGGCCGCACGGCGTGCACGGCTCGCACCTGCCCCGTTTCGGCGGCCGCGAGCTCACCGCCGCCACCGTGGTGCTGGCCGTCCTCGCCTGCGGCGCGCTGGTGCTGCGCCGCCGACTGCCCCGTACGGTGCTGGCCGCGACCGGCGTGCTGACCATCGTCGAACTGGTCCTCCAGTCCGACGACCCGCGCGCCCCGGTGGCCGGTGCGTCGGTGATCGCCCTGTTCACCGTGGCCTCCCGCACCGACCGGCCCACCACCTGGCGGATCGGCGCCCTCACCTGCGTCGTCCTGACCGCCGCGGCGATGTTCTTCGGGCACCGCGCCTGGTACGCCCCGGAGAACCTCGCGATCTTCGCCTGGACCGGGATGGCCGCGGCCGCCGGCGACGCCGTCCGCAGCCGCCGGGCCTACATCGACGCCATCCGCGAGCGCGCCGAACGCGCCGAGCGCACCCGCGAGGAGGAGGCCCGCCGCCGGGTCGCCGAGGAGCGGCTGCGCATCGCCCGCGAGCTGCACGACGTGGTCGCCCACCACATCGCGCTGGTCAACGTCCAGGCCGGGGTCGCCTCGCACGTCATGGACAACCGTCCCGACCAGGCCAAGCAGGCCCTGGCGCACGTCCGGGAGGCGTCCCGGTCGGCGCTGGAGGAGCTGCGCGCCACGGTCGGCCTGCTGCGCCAGTCCGACGACCCGAAGGCGCCCACCGAGCCGGCGCCCGGCCTCGGCGTCCTGGACCAGCTCATCGAGGGGTTCGTCCGGGCCGGTCTGCCGGTCGCCCTGGAGCTGCCGTCCGAGCCCCGGCCCGCGCTGCCCGCCTCGGTGGACCTGACCGCCTACCGGGTCGTCCAGGAGGCGCTGACCAACGTCCACAAGCACGCCGGCGACGGCGCCCGCGCCACGGTCCGGATCGCCCGCACCGACGCCGCGCTCACCGTGGCCGTCCTCGACGACGGCCGCGGCGCCGGGCCGGACGGGCCGGCGGAGGGGGCCGTGGCCGAGCCCGGCGGCGGCCATGGTCTGATCGGGATGCGCGAACGCGTCCAGGCGCTGCGCGGCACGGTCGTCACCGGCCCCCGCGCGGCCGGCGGCTTCCAGGTGCGGGTCACCCTGCCGCTGGGCGGCGCGCGCACCCAAGAGGACGACCTGAGGTGGGAGACGGCGCGATGACCGTGAAGGTGCTGTTGGCCGACGACCAGACGCTGCTGCGCAGCGCGTTCCGCATCCTGGTCGACTCCGAGCCGGACATGCGCGTGGTGGGCGAGGCGTCCGACGGGGCGCAGGCCTACGAACTGGCCCGCCGGGAGCGCCCCGACGTCGTCCTGATGGACATCCGGATGCCGGGCACCGACGGCCTGGCCGCCACCCGCATGATCAGCCAGGACCCGGAGCTGACCGACGTCAGGGTGGTCATCCTGACCACCTTCGAGGTCGACGACTACGTGGTGCAGGCCCTGCGGGCCGGCGCCAGCGGCTTCCTGGGCAAGGGCGCCGAGCCGGACGAACTGCTGCACGCGATCCGGATCGCGGCCGGCGGGGAGGCGCTGCTCTCACCGGCCGCGACCAAGGGCCTGATCGCCCGGTTCCTCGCCCAGGGCGAGGGGACGGACACCGCAGGGCCCGGCGGCCCGAAGGCCGAGCGGCTGACCACGCTCACCGGCCGGGAGCGCGAGGTGCTGGTGCTGGTGGCCGGCGGACTGTCCAACGACGAGATCGCCGAGCAGCTCGACGTCAGCCCGCTCACCGTCAAGACCCACGTCAACCGCGCGATGGCCAAGCTCGGCGCCCGCGACCGGGCCCAACTGGTCGTCCTCGCCTACGAGTCGGGACTGGTCCGCCCGCGGGCCGACTGACCGGCGCCCTTCGCTCCTACGCCCAGGGGTGCAGAGCGGGTGGAGGCTCCCGTACTGCGGACGCGGTACGGGCCGCGGCCGGAAACCGACCTGCGAGCGAGGAAAACCGGTCTGAGCGTGGCGGAGGGTGTAGGTGGGCCGGTGTCGGCCCTCCCGCCGGGCCCGGGCGCGGTCCCCACAGCCGTTCCCCGCCCTCGATCCCCGCTTTTCAAGAACAGAAGAGAGAGACCGCCACCCATGTCCTGGCTGTCCAGAATCAGCCTCGTACAACGGGGCCTGATAGCGCTGATGTCGATCGTCGCGATCGCCTTCGGCGCCCTCGCGATCCCGCAGCTCAAGCAGCAGCTCCTGCCCTCCATCGACCTGCCGATGGTCTCCGTGATCGCCCCGTACCAGGGCGCCTCGCCCGACGTCGTCGAGAAGCAGGTCGTCGAGCCGTTGGAGAACGGCCTCCAGGCGGTCAACGGCATCAAGAGCGTCACCTCGACGTCGAGCGAGGGCTCCGGCATCCTGATGGCGCAGTTCGACTACGGCAACGACTCCAAGCGCCTGGTCGCCGACGTCCAGCAGGCCGTCAACCGGGCCCGCGCGAAGCTGCCCAAGGACGTGGACCCGCAGGTGGTCTCCGGCGGCACCGACGACATGCCCGCCGTCGTCCTCGCCGTCTCCTCCACGACGAAGGACCAGCAGACCCTCGCCGACCAGCTCGACCGCACCGTCGTCCCGGACCTGAAGAACATCGACGGCGTCGCCCAGGTCAACGTCAGCGGCGTGCAGGACCGGATCGTCGCGGTCACCCCGGACGACGCCAAGCTGGCCGCGGCGGGCCTGAACTCCGCCGCGCTCGGCCAGGCGCTCCAGGCCGGCGGCACCTCCGTACCGGCCGGCGCCTTCTCCGAGGCCGGCCGCAGCAGGACCGTGCAGGTCGGCGCCGGCTTCACCTCCGTCGCGCAGATCAAGGACCTGATGGTCACCCCCGCGGCCGGCGCGATGGGCGGCGGCCAGGGCGGCAAGGCCGTCCGGCTCGGCGACCTCGCCACCGTCAAGGAGACCGCGGCCACCCCCACCTCGATCACCCGCACCGACGGCCGGCCCAGCCTCTCGGTCGCTGTGACCATGAACCAGGACGGCAGCGCGGTCGCCATCTCCGACGCCGTCAAGGGCAAGCTGGACGGCATCCACAAGGACCTGGGCGCCGGCTCCCGCGTCACCATCGCCTCCGACCAGGGCCCGCAGGTCTCCAAGTCGATCGAGTCGCTGACCACCGAGGGCCTGCTCGGCCTGGTCATGGCCGTGATCGTGATCCTGGTCTTCCTGCTGAGCCTGCGCTCGACCCTGGTCACCGCGGTCTCCATCCCGCTGTCCGTGGTCCTCACCCTGATCGTGCTGTGGACCGGTGACCTCTCCCTGAACATGCTCACCCTGGGCGGTCTGACCATCGCCATCGGCCGGGTCGTCGACGACTCGATCGTCGTCCTGGAGAACATCAAGCGGCACCTGGGCTACGGCGAGGAGCGCCGCGAGGCCATCCTCACCGCCGTCAAGGAGGTCTCCGGCGCGATCACCTCCTCGACCCTCACCACCGTCGCGGTCTTCCTCCCGATCGGCATCGTCGGCGGCATGGTCGGCGCCCTCTTCGGCTCCTTCTCGATCACCGTCACCGTCGCGCTGCTCTCCTCGCTGCTGGTCTCGCTGACCGTCGTCCCGGTGCTCTCGTACTGGTTCCTGCGCGCCCCGCAGCTCCCCGAGGGCACCGACGTCGAGGAACTGCGCCGCAGGGCCGAGGAGAAGGAGAGCCGCAGCGCGCTCCAGCGGCTCTACGTCCCGGTGCTGCGCTTCGCCACCCGCCGCCGCGCGGTCAGCCTGCTGATCGCCGTGGCCGTCCTGCTCGCCACCTTCGGCATGGCCCCGCTGCTCAAGACCACCTTCTTCGACCAGGGCCGGCAGGACACCCTCAGCATCAAGCAGGAGCTGACGCCCGGCACCAGCCTCAGCGCGGCCGACGCCCAGGCCAAGCGGGTGGAGAAGCTGCTCGCCGCCAACAAGGACGTGCAGGACTACCAGGTCACCATCGGCTCCTCCGGCATGATGGCGGCCTTCGGCGGCGGCTCCAGCGCCAACCAGGCCGGCTACCAGGTCAAGCTCAAGAACGCGGCCGACTCCGACAAGGTCACCGCGGACCTCCGCGCCGCCCTGGCCAAGCTCGGCCCGTCCGCCGGCACCACCTCCGTCAGCGCGGGCGGCGCCGGCTTCGGCAACCAGAACCTCAGCGTGCAGGTCAAGGCCGGCGACGCCGCCGTCCTGAAGCAGGCCAGCGAGCAGGTCCGCAAGGCCGTCGCCGGCCTGGACCACGTCACCGACGTCCAGAGCGACCTCTCGCAGAGCGTGCCGCGGATCTCCGTGACGCCCAACGACAAGGCCGCCGCGGCCGGTTACACCCAGGCCACGCTCGGCGCCGCCGTCGCCCAGGCGGTCAGCGGCACCCCCAGCGGCAAGGCCGTGCTGGACGACACCGAGCGCGACGTGGTGATCAAGTCGGCCCACCCGGCCACCACCGAGGCCGAGTTGAAGGACCTGCCGCTGCCGACCCCCTCCGGGATGGCCCGCCTCGGCGACCTCGCCACCGTCAAGACGGTGGCCGGCCCGGTCCAGATGACCCGGATCGACGGCGCCCGCTCGGCGACCGTCACCGCCAAGCCGACCGGCGACAACACCGGCGCGGTCTCCGCCGAGCTCCAGAGCGCGATCAGCGGGCTGAAGCTGCCGGCCGGCGCCACCGCCACCGTCGGCGGCGTCTCCCAGGACCAGTCGGACGCGTTCGGCAAGCTGGGTCTGGCCATGCTGGCGGCCATCGCGATCGTCTTCCTGCTGCTGGTGGGCACCTTCCGGTCCATCGTCCAGCCGCTGATCCTGCTGATCTCGATCCCGTTCGCGGCGACCGGCGCGATCGGCCTGCTGGTCGCCACCGGCACCCCGATGGGCGTCCCGGCCATGATCGGCATGCTGATGCTGATCGGCATCGTGGTCACCAACGCCATCGTGCTGATCGACCTGATCAACCAGTACCGGGCACAGGGCTACGGCGTCGTCGAAGCGGTCATCGAGGGCGGCCGGCACCGCCTCCGCCCGATCCTGATGACCGCCCTGGCCACGATCATGGCGCTGCTGCCGATGGCGCTGTCGATCACCGGCGACGGCGGCTTCATCTCCCAGCCGCTGGCCGTGGTCGTGATCGGCGGACTGATCACCTCCACCCTGCTCACCCTCCTCCTCGTCCCGACGCTCTACGCGATCATCGAGCTCCGCAAGGAGCGCCGGGCGCAGAAGAAGGCGGCCAAGCGGGCCGGGAAGGACGGCGGCCCCGCGACCCCCGCGGACGCCGACCGGACCCCGGAGCCGGCCGGGGTGTGACACCCGTCCACACCCTCTGATCCCGACGAGCCCCCGCGGCGCGCCCCGGCGCCCGCGGGGGCTCGCCGCATCACGACCCCGCCCCGCCCCCGCCCCCGCTCACCACCGCACCGCAGTGAAGTCCACCGGCCGCGGCTTGAGCGTCTGCGTCCGGGCCGTCAACTCCCGCATCCGCCGCCCCATTTCTGCCTCCGGCAGATGCCGGCGGTCCCCGTGCCCGGGCAGCAGCCAGGAGAAGCGCAGCCCGCCCGCGGTCCGCGCCAGCGACGCCGCCAGCTCCGTGATGGAGTACCAGGTGACGCTCTCCGCCACCTCGATGTCCCCGAGCTCCCGCGACCAGAAGAAGCTGTCCCCGCTGAAGCAGTACCGCTCGTCCGCGACATAGAGCACGCTGCCCAGCGTGTGGCCGGGCAGCGGATGCGCCACCACCCCCGGGGCGACCTCGGTGGGTTCGATGCCCCGCAGCACGCGGTCCGCGTCCGGCGCCGCCTCCAGATCCCCCTCGTGGATCCACAGCCGGGCCCCGAACCGGTCGGCGTAGCGCCGCCCGTGCGCGGCGTGGTCCCGGTGGGTGAGCAGCACATCGGTCACCGCCCCGTCCGCCAGGAACCGCACGGCCAGCTCCTCGCTGAACCGCGGGGTGTCCACCATCACCTGGGTCCCGCCCGGCCGCCGCAGCAGATACGCGTTGGCCCCGGCGGTCTGCCGCGCATTGTGCCCGCACAGGCTCACCGCGTCATCGAGCCGCAACGGGAACGGATCGAGCTCCGCCGCCACCCGCCCGCCCTTCCGCCGCACCGAACGCGTCGGACAGGCGAACGCCACCGCGTGCAACTGCCCTTCCTCCACCGCCCCCTGCGGCTGCCGGACCACCTCCGACCGCCCGTCGATCTCCTCGATCAGCCCCGGCGCGAGCTGCCGCGCCACATCGCAGTTGGTGCACCGGTCGTCCACGTACCAGTCGCCCGCACCGTCCCCCGCCGGCGGCGTCGAGCGGTCGTCCTCTGAGCTGCTCACGGTCCGTCTGCCTCCTCGGCCCCAGGGCCCCGCCGGGCCCGTCCGTGCTTCCCGTCCCTACGAGCCTCCCTCGCCCCGCCGGAAAAGCGGAAGAGGCGCCGGGGCTTGTTTCTGCTGGTCACTACCTCTCTCACGCGGCCTGCCACGAGGCCGACGGCCCGCCGCGAAACGCCCGGAAACGCGTCAGCCCGTCCCGATGGTGGGCCGGGACGGGCTGAACCGGGCGGGTGAGGAACCCCTTCAGGGCCGGCCACCCGCACGTTGACATCGATCCAGGAGTTCCTTGGCGTCGCATGTCCAAGGATGAGATGGGCCCAGCACCTTGGTTCGGCCCGCCACGAGTGCCTCGGCGTGCTCAACTGCCTCCGCATAGTGGCCCAGCGCTGCCAGAACAGCGCTCAACGTGTGCCGCGCGTTCAGCGCGATGGGGTAGTCCGGGCCGAAACGTCGGACGTACTCCGTGAAGGCCGTCCGGGCATGATGCAGCGCGTCCGTCGACCTCCCCATGTTCTGGAGGGCGAACGCATAGTTGAGTTCCGCTTGGAGGGTGATCGTGTGGGCTTCTCCCATTTCACGGCGGCAGTCCATAAGCAGGGCTGGTCCCGCCGCAATATCGTCCTGCCGGGTGGACATCTCCAAGAGGGAGGACCGCGCAAGGAGCGTCAGGGGATGTGTGGGCCCGAAGGCGCGAGTGCACCCCTTCACCGATCGCCGGATCAGCGAGACCCCGTCTTGCCGGCGGTCGAGGTTGATGAGGGGACTCGCCAGTTTGAGGCACGTTCCCAGCGTTTCCGGCGCTTCGGGGCCGAGTACCTCTTCACAGATGTCCAGCACCTGCTGGTACAGGACTTTGGACTCCTCGAACCGACCCAGACGGAACAGGGCCCGCCCCATGCGGTGTCGCAACCTGATGATCAAACAGTGCTGTTCGCCCAGCCTGGGAGTGAGTTTTTCCACGGCTTCGGTAGCCAGGGAGAGAGCCGAGGCGTAGTCGCCGGCCCGGTGGATCGCGGTGACAAGCCGGAGAGCGCATTCTGCCGCGGTCTCCACAATCGACTGGTCGGGTGCCCATTTCTCCAACCGCCGCAAAAGCGCGATCACATGGGGTGCGAGGAGCTTCGCGCCGAGTTCCTGCGCCCTGCGGTCCGGTACTTCCGGCAATGCGGCGAGAAGGAGGCGGGCGGCCTCGGCGGCGAACCGTTCGCGTTGTTCCGCGGGGATGGTCCGGGCCACGCTGTCGAGCAGGACGCCGTGCGTGCGAAGGCAGCGGATCGTCTGGGACACGATCTCGGTGAGGGAGTGATCGACGAGACCGCGCAAGGCTGATTCAACGCGAGAGGGAGGAAGTTCAGGCCCCAGATCGACGCCGAAGAGGATCGACAGCGGCAGCGGGTCCCCGGCCCAGCAGGCGAGGAGACGTAGGAGACCGCCGGCTTCGGGCATGCCCTGCGTGCTGAGGGCGTCGAGGGAGAGTTGCCACGTGCGGCTGATCAGTTGACGGTCCTCGTCGCCCACTGCCGCAGCGCCTTGGTCGATGAGTTCCACGGGATCCAGCCCGGCGCCGCCGAGCCGACGGCCGTAGTCGGCGAGGGTCCAGGGGCTGATGATCTGGTGAGCGAGGAATCCGCCGGCGAGGGTGAGCGCCAGGGGCAGCCGCCCGAGACGATCGGCGACCTCCGCGGCCTCCTCGACCGTTCCGGCGTGGGGTGCGAGGTCTCGCAGGACCAGGGCTGCTTCCTCGCGGGGAAGCACACCGAATTGGAGGAGTTCGGCACCGGGCCACCAGTGGGCCGCCGCTTGTCGGGTCGTGACGACGACGATGCCGGCTGGGCTGGTGCGCAGCCAACCGCCGTCACGGAGGATGGCGGGAGCATCAGCGTTGTCGATGATGAGCAGCCAGGGCCGATCGGAGTGGTCGAGGTAGTGCCAGACGAGGTCGGCGGCGGGACGTAATCCGCTACGCGCTCCCATCAGCTCGCCATCGGTGGCCCCGCGGTCGGCTGCGACGGCGAGCATGCCGGCGCGCAGGGAGGCGGGGTCGGAAGCGTTCACCCACAGACCGATACGGCCCGCGTGGTTCGTGGCGTGCTGAAAGAGGGCGTGCGCGACGGCGGTCTTGCCGCAGCCGCCGAGGCCGTGGAGAACGTAGACGCGGTTGCCGCCGCCCGGTTCGACGGCGGCGCGCAGCCGGTCCATTTCTGCGGCACGGTCGCGCAGGACCACGGGGACGCGACCGACGGCGGGCAGACGCACGGAATCGGGGCCCACCCAGTCGGGGGCATGGTGGTGGTGTTCGGTGATGTACTGGTCGCCGGAGGCTTGGTAGACACGGCCCTGGCCGTCGGCCCGGGCGTCGTTGCTGCCGCTCGTCTGCGGGTCCATGAGCCTGCCCTCCCGTTGGACGCCGTTTGATGGACCCAGGCTAGCCAGCCGGCCACGCGGTCGCAGGAAAGCCCACAGGACACCCACCAGATCCGGATCAGCCCGTCTCGCCGGCGGGGCGGGACGGGCTGAACTGGGCTTCTGCTGCTCTTCGTTCAGCGCTTGAGTGTCTGAACGAAGGCCATCCAGGGGGCGGTTGGGACGACAAGCGCGGGTCCATCGGGGTTCTTGCTGTCGCGGACGGGGACGATTCCGGGGAAGTCCTCGCTGATCTCGACGCAGTTGCCCCCGTTGGGATTGCTGTAGCTGCTCTTTCGCCAGCGGGCAGTGCTCAGTTCGGGGTTGTGTCGCATGGCCTGTACTCCTCCATCGCCTTCCGGATCAACTCCGCTGACATCACCAGCGATAGGGCGTTCGCTCGCAGTTCCTCGAACTGCCACCGCCACTTCCTCGCCGCTTGCGCGTCCTCGTAGAGATGGCCGGCCTTGATGCCCTCTTCGTAAGCCACGGTGGAATCGTTGGGAAGTGCCAGCAGGGTCAGCGCGCCGCCCATCAACGAGTGCCCACCCGCGGCGAACGGCATCACCTGAACCTTACTGTTGGGAGTATCTGCCTCCTCAAGCAGTCGAGCCAGCTGTTTGTACATGCAGTCCTTGGAACCCATCTGGCGCCGGAGCACGGCCTCGTCGAGGATCGCCCATCGCTGTGGCGGCGTCTCCGAGCGCTGCCTTTCCTGGCGGGACATCCGGGCGGCGACCAACTCCTCGACCCGTTCTGGCGAGAGGTCTGGCTGGCAGCTCAGGAACGCACGGGCGTAAGCCTCTGTCTGGAAGGGCCCAGGCACCACTTGCGGCTCGTAGTTCTCGATGACCGTTGCTTGCGCCTCGCAGTCCATGAACCGTCGGTACTGATCCGGGTGCACCTCCCGTTTCGCCAACTGGAAGAGCCCATGGAAGTGCTGCCCGGTCCCGAACGCCGCGTCCAGCGCCGCCGGAAGCTCCGGTGGCGGCATCATCTCCGCCGTCTCGACGCGGGCCAGATTGCTCTTGCTGGAGTTCACGATGTCGGCCAGCTGGACCAGCGACATCCGGACCTCCTCGCGGTGGCGCCGCAGCTCGGAGCCGAAGTAGTGCCGGGCCGACACGTACGGCGTCAGGGTCTTGGGCGCGAACTTCATGCGCTTCCGCCTTTCGAAACATCCCGTGCTCAACGCGGGGACGACAGGCGCCTGTTGAGGCCGCATCCCACAGCGCGACGATGGCGATACAGACGGTAAGCACAGCCGAGATCCGAACTCCAGCCCCCACACGTGTGCTTCCCGCCCGGTGGCGGCGCCCGTCGAAAGGACAGTTCTCCATGGCCCAACGCACCACCCCGCCACGGCTGTTGCCCTGGACACGGGACGACGGGGCGCCGTGCTACCTCCTCACGGACGACCCGCACAGCCGGCTCTCGCTGCTGGCCGACGACGTGGAGGAGGAGATGCTGGCCGCCGCGGGGAAACTGCTCGCGGACACCGACCCGCTGCCCGGACCGGAGGCGGACCGGCGGGAGTTGTACGGGCTGGCCGCCGGGCTGCGCGCGGCGCTCTGCGACATCCGGCGGATCGCCGTCAGCCGGGGCGAACGGCTGCCGGAGCCCTGCGACCACGGCGCGACCGAGAAAAGCGGCGACGGCAAGACGCACTGCGCGTCCTGCCGTCAGCAGCTCTATCTCTGAAGTTGTGGTGCGGGCCTCCGCCTACGGCAGGGCCAGCATCCGCTCCAGCGCCAGCTTGGCGAAGTGCTCGGTCTCCTTGTCGACCTGGATGCGGTTGACGACCTTGCCGTCCGCCAGCGACTCCAGCGCCCACACCAGGTGCGGCAGGTCGATGCGGTTCATCGTCGAGCAGAAGCAGACCGTCTTGTCGAGGAAGACGATCTCCTTGTCCTCGGCCGCGAAGCGGTTGGCCAGCCGGCGGACGAGGTTCAGTTCGGTGCCGATCGCCCACTTCGAGCCGGCCGGGGCGGCCTCCAGGGCCTTGATGATGTACTCGGTCGACCCGACGTGGTCCGCCGCCGCCACGACCTCGTGCTTGCACTCGGGGTGGACCAGGACGTTCACGCCGGGTATCCGGGCGCGGACGTCCTCGACCGACTCCAGCGAGAAGCGGCCGTGCACCGAGCAGTGGCCGCGCCACAGGATCATCTTCGCGGCCCGCAGCTCGTCCGCGGTCAGCCCGCCGTTCGGCTTGTGCGGGTTGTAGACCACGCAGTCGTCCAGGGACATCCCCAGGTCCCGTACGGCGGTGTTCCGGCCCAGGTGCTGGTCGGGGAGGAACAGCACCTTCTCGCCCTGCTCGAAGGCCCACTCCAGCGCCCGCTGGGCGTTGGAGGAGGTGCAGATCGTGCCGCCGTGCCGGCCGGTGAACGCCTTGATGTCCGCCGAGGAGTTCATGTACGAGACCGGCACCACCTGCTCGGCCACGCCCGCCTCGGTCAGCACGTCCCAGCACTCGGCGACCTGCTCGGCGGTGGCCATGTCGGCCATCGAGCAGCCGGCGGCCAGGTCGGGGAGGACCACCTGCTGGTCGTCGCCGGTGAGGATGTCGGCCGACTCGGCCATGAAGTGCACACCGCAGAAGACGATGTACTCGGCGTCCGGCCGGGCCGCGGCCTCCCGCGCCAGCTTGAAGGAGTCACCGGTGACGTCCGCGAACGCGATGACCTCGTCGCGCTGGTAGTGGTGCCCGAGGACGAAGACCTTCTCGCCCAGTTTGGCCTTGGCGGCGCGGGCGCGCTCGACGAGATCCGGGTCGGAGGGGGCCGGCAGCTCGCCGGGGCATTCCACGCCGCGCTCGCTCCTGGGGTCGGCCTCGCGACCGAGGAGGAGCAGCGCCAGCGGGGTCGGCTGGACGTCCAGGGGCTGGGCGGTGGTCACGACACGCACCCTCTCTTCTCTGCGGAAAGTCCTTGCGGACGGGCTCTGCGGGGACGACGGGATGCGCTGCGGCATCGCCTTTTCGTCTATTTGACGCTATCTATCATAGTCGGTTCACGTCACTTTGACGATGGGCATAGTGTCGATGTGACGCATCAGGCCCGGGGGCCGATCGGCCCTTGTGTGCACGGACGCACACCGGTGTCCCCGCTTGGGTGTGCGAGCATGAAGAAAGAGCAAGGACAGATCACGCGCAGCCGGAATTAATCCGGGACGCCGCCGGTTGGAGTTGTTCGCAACCGATGGCAAGCGGTCCGTACAACCCGGGAGAGATGTAGATGAGCGTTCAGGACGAGACCACCGTCACCGACGGCATCATCCTGTCCGACGCGGCCGCGTCGAAGGTCAAGAGCCTGCTGGAGCAGGAGGGTCGGGACGACCTCGCGCTGCGCGTGGCGGTCCAGCCCGGTGGCTGCTCCGGTCTGCGCTACCAGCTCTTCTTCGACGAGCGCTCGCTCGACGGTGATGTCGTCAAGGACTTCGACGGCGTCAAGGTCGTCACCGACCGGATGAGCGCTCCCTACCTGGGCGGCGCCTCCATCGACTTCGTCGACACCATCGAGAAGCAGGGCTTCACGATCGACAACCCCAACGCCACGGGCTCCTGCGCCTGCGGCGACTCCTTCAGCTGAGTCGGGCCCACCCGTCACGACGGAGGCGGCGCTCCCACCCGGGAGCGCCGCCTCCGTCGTGCCGTGCCGCGGCTACCGCGCCGCGACCGCCTTGCCGGACGAGCCGTCCACGACCTTCCGGCCGTCCAGCGGCTGCTCCAGCGTCACCGTCTTGGTGAAGTCCTTGGCGATCTTCACGCAGATCTGCCCGGGGTGCTTCTCCTTCCCGGTGACCGAGACCCGCACCGCGCCGGCCGACTCCGTCACGCTCGCCTCATAGGTGCTGCACACCCCGCCCCAGAAGTGGACGGTCAGCGTCCGGCCGCCGTCGCCCGTCGCGTAGCCGGTCAGCGCCATGCTCCTGGTCCCGGGCGCGGACGGCCGCGGCGACGCCGGCTCGCTGCCGCGCAGATACGCCGGGTCCACCGCCGTCCCGGCGAGCGTCGAGGTGCTCGCCGGCCCGCCCGCGGCGCCCGGCGTGCGCACCGTGTAGAGCCAGGACGGCACCAGCACCTCCCCGCCCTGCGAGAACCGCCCGGCGAGCCCGAAGACCGCACCGGTCACCTCGCCGGCCGGCTGCTTCCCGTTCGGCGCCGGCTCGCACGGCGCGATACCGCCGCCCGGCGCGGCCTTGGCGTCCTTGTGCTGGAAGGTGGGCACCGAGGGGCAGTGGGCCAGCGGCTGCATCGTCCGGCCGCCGCCGCCGTTGAGCTCGCCGAGCGTGGTCCGGGCGTCCCGGACGGGGTACGCAGCGCCCTTGACCGGCGTGGCCAACTCGCCGCTGGCGCCGACCAGTTGCCCGTCCGCGCCGACCTGTATCCGGCTCTGCCAGCCGAACGTCGGCAGCCCGCCGATCACCGGGTCGGCGGTCACCACCCGCACCGCGGCGTACGTCTGGTGGGCGTCGAGCCGGGCGCCGGTCTGCCCGACCGCCGCCAGCACCGGCCGGACCGCCTCCCGGGCCTTCGCCTCGGACACCGGACCGCTGCCGGCGTCCCCGCCGTCCGTACCGCCGCGGTAGGACGGGCAGCCCGACCCGTCGTCCGTCAGCGGGCACTTGGCCCCGCCCCCGCCGCCGTACCGGCTGAACGTCCAGCTCCCGGTGCCGGACTTGCCGACCCGCAGCGTGCTGCCCCGGCCGTCCGGCCCCGGCCCGCCGACCTGCCACCAGGCGCCGTCCGACCGCACCGTTCCGGACACATCCAGCGCCTTCGCCAGCCGTTCCACCGCCGGGCGGCCGATCTCGCCGGCCGGCCGGTAGACGGGCGCGGACCGCGGCCCCTCCGGCAGCTTCCCCGTCACCCGGTACGCGGCGTGCTGCGGCCCCGGCTCGCCGACCGCGATCGAGGCGGAGTCCAGCACCAGCGGCGGCGGGCCGCCCTTGGCCGGGCCCGCCGGCCCGCTGCCGCCGGACGCGGACGAGGCCCAGTACGCCGCGCCGCCGCCGGCCACCAGCACCGCGCCGGCCACCGACGCGACCACCAGGGGAGTGCGCCGCCCGCGCCGGGCCGGCCGGGGGGACTGCGGGGTGTCCTGGGTCTCCGGGGTGTCCTCGGTACTCACCGCATCGCTCCTTTAAGCTCCGCCGGTCTTCGGATGCGCCACCCAGCGGGGTGGACGCCGATGGGACGGAAAGGGGGCGCGTGCGGTTCCCCGCACGCCGACCGCCCACCGCTCCTCGGCGCCTGTGACGGCCCTCACAGGCCGGGCCGCGCACTACGGGACGGGTTCCCCCCTCGCGAGCAAAACGCCCTACTATGAGATGTTTTCCCGCTGTCCAAATGGCCGGGAAGCGGCAGCTGCCGGAATTCCTGCCGGGTAGCGTTGCCCTCCGTCCGCCAACCCCGCCCTCCCCCAGGAGCAGACCCGTCGTGCGTATCGCAGTCTCCGGCTCCATCGCCACCGACCACCTGATGACCTTCCCCGGCCGCTTCGCCGACCAGCTGGTCGCCGATCAGCTGCATACGGTCTCCCTCTCCTTCCTGGTCGACCAGCTCGACGTCCGCCGCGGCGGGGTCGCGCCCAACATCTGCTTCGGCATGGGGCAGCTCGGCATCCAGCCGATCCTGGTCGGCGCCGCCGGCAACGACTTCGAGGAGTACCGCGCCTGGCTCGACCGGCACGGCGTCGACACCCGCTCGGTGCGCATCTCCGAGGTCCTGCACACCGCCCGCTTCGTCTGCACCACCGACGCCGACCACAACCAGATCGGCTCCTTCTACACCGGCGCGATGAGCGAGGCCCGGCTGATCGAGCTGCACGCCGTCGCCGAGCGGGTCGGCGGCCTGGACCTGGTCCTGATCGGCGCGGACGACCCCGAGGCGATGATCCGGCACACCGAGGAGTGCCGCACCCGCGGCATCCCCTTCGCCGCCGACTTCTCCCAGCAGATCGCCCGCATGAACGGCGACGACATCCGCTCCCTCATGGAGGGCGCCACCTACCTCTTCTCCAACGAGTACGAGAAGGGCCTGATCGAGTCCAAGACCGGCTGGACCTCCGAGGAGATCCTCACCAAGGTCGGCACCCGCATCACCACCCTCGGGTCCAACGGCGTCCGCATCGAGCGGGTGGGCCAGCCGGACATCGAGGTCGGCGTCCCCGAGGAGAAGGAGAAGGCCGACCCCACCGGCGTCGGCGACGCCTTCCGGGCCGGCTTCCTGACCGGTCTGGCCTGGGGCGTCGGTCTGGAGCGCGCCGCCCAGATCGGCTGCATGCTGGCCACCCTGGTCATCGAGACCGTCGGCACCCAGGAGTACGAGCTGCACCGCAGCCATTTCATGGACCGCTTCACCAAGGCGTACGGCCACGAGGCCGCCGCCGAGGTCCAGCAGCACCTGCTCTGAGCCACCGGGGCCCGTCCGCCGGGGCCGCGCGCACCGCGCCGCCCCCGGACGGGCCCGGGGCCCTGCCGGCCGGCCCCCGCCCGCCGGGCGAACGACGGGAGCCAGCCGCCAGGCCCCGGCTCACCCGAGCCGCCGCACCACGTACGCCGCGCCGCGCTCCGCCGGCTCCTCGCCGACGTACTCCTGCTCCCGCATCGCGCACCACGCCGGGATGTCCTGCCGCGCCGCCGCATCGTCGGACAGCACCGTCACCGTGCCGCCGACCGGCACCTGGTCGATCACCTTCGCCAGCTCGATGACCGGCACCGGGCAGCGCCGGCCGAGCGCGTCCACCACGATCCCCGGCGCGGCCTGCGGCGCCGCCGGGCGCGCGGGCCCCTCCGCCGGCGCACCGAACCGCTCGCGCACCGACCGCACCACCTCCGGCAGCACCTCCAGGAACCGCGCCACATCCGCCTCCGCGGTGCCCCACGGCAGCGACACCCGGACGTTCCCCTCCGACAGCACCCCCATCGCGCGCAGCACATGGCTCGGCGTCAGCGTGCTGGACGTACAGGACGAACCGGAGGAAACGGAGAATCCGGCCCGGTCCAGCTCGTGCAGCAGCGCCTCCCCATCGACATAGAGACAGGAGAAGGTGACCAGATGCGGCAGCCGCCGCTCCGGATCGCCCACCACCTCCACGTCCGGCACCAGCTCCGGTACCCGCTCCCGGATCCGGTCCACCAGCCCGCGCAGCCGCCCGGCTTCGTCCGGCCCGCTCTCCGCTGCGGCCCGCAGGGCGCGCAGCGACGCCGCGGCGGCCACCACCGCCGGCAGGTTCCCGAACCCCGGGCTGCGGCCCGACTCCCGCTCGTCCAGTGGCCCCTGGGGCGCGAACCGGGTCCCCTTGCGGACCACCAGCAGCCCCACCCCGGGCGGCCCGCCCCACTTGTGGGCGCTCGCTGTCAGTACGGACCAGGCGCCGGGCACCGGCCCCCACGGCAGCGACTGCGCCGCGTCCACCAGCAGCGGCACCCCGGCCGCCCGGCAGTGCGCGGCCACCTCGTCCACCGGCTGCTCGGTGCCCACCTCGTGGTTGGCGGACTGCAGACACACCAGCGCGGCGTCCTCGCCGAGCGCGGCGGCCACCTCCTCGGCGGCCACCCGCCCCCGGCGGTCCACCGGAACCTCCGTCACCGTGCCGCCGGCCGCCGTGTGCACCTCGGCGGCGTGCAGGACGGCGGAGTGCTCGACGGCGGAGTGCACCAACCGCCGCCCGGCGCGCCGCCGGGCCGCCAGTACGCCGAAGATGCCCGAATGCACCGCATGTGTCCCCGAAGGGGTGAACGTCAGCTCGTCGGGACGGCATCCGACCGCCCCCGCGGCGGCCTCCCGCGCGGCGTCCAGCAGCATCCGGGCCCGCCGCCCCTCCCGGTACAGCCGGGCCGGGTCGGCCCAGCCCTCGTCGAGGGCGGCGAGCAGGGCCTCCCGGGCGACGGGATGGAGCGGGGCGGAGGAGGCGGCGTCGAAGTACGGCACGTACGAGACGGTAGAGCACCGGAGTTGCCGCCGCCGGGCGGGCCGTCAGATGCCCCGCTGCGGCGGGCGCTCGGGGCCCGAAAGCGCGGCGCCACAAGGGCTCCGCCACCCCTTAGGGGTGGCTCGCGGCGCGTTGGGCACCCTCCCCGCGCGACCCCAAATAGCGTCCAGTAGGGTTTGGTCCGCATAAACATCCAAACCCCTGCCCGAAGCAGGGCGGCGACCGACCAGCGAGTAAGGCCGCAGCCGACCGCTCGGGCGAGACTCTCGGGAAGGCGCTACGTGAGTCCCAACGGCTCCGACCGCTCGTCGCGGCGCCCGATGCGGCGGAAGCTGCCGCAGGTGCTTGCTGCGGGCCTGGTCCTGGCGACCGCCACTGGTTGCACATACAAGGACTTCCCCCGCCTCGGCATGCCAACGCCCGTCACCGACGAGGCGCCGCGGATCCTCTCTCTTTGGCAGGGCTCCTGGGCCGCCGCCCTCGCAACGGGCGTGCTGGTGTGGGGCCTCATCCTCTGGAGCGTGATCTTCCACCGCCGTAGCCGGACCAAGGTGGAGGTCCCCGCCCAGACGCGCTACAACATGCCGATCGAGGCGTTGTACACCATCGTCCCGTTCATCATCATCGCGGTGCTGTTCTACTTCACCGCGCGTGATGAGAGCGCGCTCCTCAAGACCTCCAAGAAGCCGGACCACGTCGTCAACGTCGTGGGCTTCCAGTGGAGCTGGGCGTTCAACTACCTGGAGAACGTGGACGGCAACAAGTCGACCACGAACATCAACTCTCCGGAGCTCGCCGCTATTCCGGACCGCATGAAGAAGGCGGCCCCGGCCGGCGCGGAGGGCGTCTACGACTACGGCACCCCGGCGACGCGCAACCCGCAGACCGGCAACCCCGGTCCGACGCTCTGGCTGCCGAAGGGCGAGACCGTCCAGTTCGTGCTGACCTCGCGTGACGTCATCCACTCCTTCTGGGTGGTGCCGTTCCTGATGAAGCAGGACGTCATCCCCGGCCACACCAACGTCTTCGAGGTGACCCCCAACAAGGAGGGCACCTTCATGGGCAAGTGTGCTGAGCTCTGCGGCGTGGACCACTCGCGGATGCTCTTCAACGTCAAGGTCGTCTCGCCTGCCAAGTACCGGCAGCACCTGAAGGACCTGGCGGCGAAGGGTCAGACCGGGTACCTGCCGGCGGGTATCAAGCAGACTGACCACGCCAGGAATGCGGAGACCAAGAACCAGTGAGCATCCTCAACGAACCTCAGGGTGCCGCCGCCGAGTCGGCTCCGGCAGCACCACCCGTACGCAAGAAGCAACCCGGTATCGCTGCCGTCAAGTGGCTCACGACCACTGACCACAAGACCATCGGCACGATGTACCTGGTCACGTCGTTCGCGTTCTTCTGCGTCGGCGGCCTCATGGCGCTCCTCATGCGCGCCGAGCTGGCCCGCCCGGGTACGCAGATCATGTCGAACGAGCAGTTCAACCAGGCGTTCACGATGCACGGCACGATCATGCTGCTGATGTTCGCGACGCCGCTGTTCGCCGGCTTCGCGAACTGGATCATGCCGCTGCAGATCGGCGCGCCGGACGTGGCGTTCCCGCGGCTGAACATGTTCGCCTACTGGCTCTACCTCTTCGGCTCGCTGATCGCGGTCGCCGGCTTCCTCACCCCGCAGGGTGCCGCGGACTTCGGCTGGTTCGCCTACTCGCCGCTCTCGGACGCGGTGCGTTCGCCGGGCGTCGGCGCCGACATGTGGATCATGGGTCTGGCCTTCTCCGGCTTCGGCACGATCCTCGGTTCGGTCAACTTCATCACCACCATCATCTGCATGCGCGCCCCCGGCATGACGATGTTCCGGATGCCGATCTTCACCTGGAACGTGCTGCTGACCGGTGTGCTGGTCCTGCTCGCCTTCCCGGTGCTGGCGGCCGCGCTCTTCGCCCTGGAGGCGGACCGCAAGTTCGGAGCCCATGTCTTCGACGCGGCAAATGGCGGTGCATTGCTCTGGCAGCACCTCTTCTGGTTCTTCGGCCATCCAGAGGTGTACATCATCGCCCTGCCGTTCTTCGGCATCATTTCCGAGGTCATTCCGGTCTTCTCCCGGAAGCCGATGTTCGGTTACATCGGTCTGATCGCCGCGACGATTTCCATCGCCGGCCTTTCGGTGACGGTCTGGGCGCACCACATGTACGTGACGGGCGGGGTACTGCTCCCGTTCTTCTCCTTCATGACGTTCCTGATCGCCGTTCCGACCGGTGTGAAGTTCTTCAACTGGATCGGCACGATGTGGAAGGGCTCGCTGTCCTTCGAGACGCCGATGCTCTGGGCGATCGGCTTCCTGATCACCTTCACCTTCGGTGGTCTGACCGGCGTCATCCTGGCGTCGCCGCCGATGGACTTCCACATCTCCGACTCGTACTTCGTGGTGGCCCACTTCCACTACGTCGTCTTCGGCACGGTCGTCTTCGCGATGTTCGCCGGATTCCACTTCTGGTGGCCGAAGTTCACCGGCAAGATGCTCGACGAGCGGCTCGGCAAGATCACCTTCTGGACGCTGTTCGTCGGCTTCCACGGCACGTTCCTGGTCCAGCACTGGCTGGGCGCCGAGGGCATGCCCCGCCGCTACGCGGACTACCTGGCCGCCGACGGTTTCACCACGCTGAACACCATCTCGACGATCGCCTCGTTCGTGCTCGGCCTGTCGATCCTGCCGTTCTTCTACAACATCTGGAAGACCGCCAAGTACGGCAAGAAGGTCGAGGTGGACGACCCGTGGGGCTACGGCCGTTCGCTGGAGTGGGCGACCTCCTGCCCGCCGCCGCGGCACAACTTCCTCACCCTGCCGCGTATTCGCTCCGAATCCCCGGCGTTCGATCTGCACCACCCCGAGATCGCGGCGCTGGACGCGCTGCACAACGGTCACGAGGGTGACAAGGCGCTGGCCGGCGGCAAGGAGGCGGGCAAGTGAAGATCCAGGGCAAGATGTTCATCTGGCTGAGCGTCTTCATCCTCGCCATGGCGGTCGTCTATGGCGTGTGGTCGAAGGAGCCGGCCGGTACCACGGCGCTCTTCCTGGCCTTCGGCCTGTGCATCATGGTCGGCTACTACCTGGCCTTCACGGCCCGGCGGGTCGACGCGGGCGCACAGGACAACGAGAACGCCGAGGTCGCCGACGACGCCGGTGAGCTGGGCTTCTTCAGCCCGCACAGCTGGCAGCCGCTCTCCCTGGCCGTCGGTGGCGCGCTCGCCTTCATGAGCGTCTGCTTCGGCTTCTGGCTGCTGTACTTCTCCCTGCCGGTGATCCTCGTGGGTCTCTTCGGCTGGGTCTTCGAGTACTACCACGGTGAGAACCGCACCCAGTAGTACGCACCAGGCGAGAACCGCGGCCGACGCGCCGCAGGGTCGGGCCCGGACACCCCAACAGGTGTCCGGGCCCGACCCGTTTGCAGTCCTCCAGCGCGCCGCCGAAGGGGATACTTCGTACGTTTGGGGCATGAGTCACAGACCTCGAACCCGGACGGTGCTGAGCTGCGGCCTCCTGCTCGTGCCCCTCGCGGTGAGCACCACCGCGTGCGGGGGCTCGGCGTCGGAACCCCTCTCGGCCAATCCCTACGACGCGTCCGACCAGATATCGGCGAACACCCCGACGGACGGCAGGCAGAAGGCCGACCCCGACAAGCCGCTTGAGGTCTCCCTCAAGGGCCATGACTCCCGGATCACGGATGTGACCGCCACCGACACCACCGGCCGCTACGTGCGCGGTGAACTGAGCGCCGACGGCAGGCACTGGCGCACCACCGTGCCGCTGGCCGCCGGCAGCCGCTACACGGTGCAGGTCAGCACCGAGCAGGAGGACGGCACCCCGGGCCGCAAGACCCTGGTGGTCAACACCAAGGACGTCGCCGGCCAGCTGACGGTCAAGTTCGGCCCGGAGAGCGGGGAGTACGGCGTCGGCCAGCCGGTCACCGCCGAGCTCAGCCAGCCGATCACCGACCCCAAGGCCCGGGCCGTCGTCGAGAGCGCCCTGAAGGTCGACTCCTCGCCCCGTGTGGAGGGTTCCTGGCACTGGGTGGACGCCAAGAAGCTGCACTTCCGCCCCAGGGACTACTGGCCCGCCCACGCCACCATCGCCGTCCACAGCAACCTTGGCGGACTGAAGATCGCCAAAGGGGTCTACGGCGGCACCGCCAAGCCGATCCGGCTCACCACCGGCGACCGGATCGAGGCCGTCACCGACGCCGCCGCGCACGTGATGACGGTGCTGCGCAACGGCAGGGCCATCAACAGCATCCCGGTCACCACTGGCAAACCGGGCTTCTCCACCCGCAACGGCGTCAAGGTCGTGCTCGGCAAGGAGAGCTTCGTGCGGATGCGCAGCTCCACCGTCGGCATCGCCGACGGCAGTTCGGACGCCTACGACCTGCCGGTCCACTGGGCCACCCGGGTGACCTGGAGCGGCGAGTACGTGCACGCCGCCCCCTGGTCGGTCGGCTCCCAGGGCGCCGCCAACGTCAGCCACGGCTGCACCGGCATGTCCACCGGCAACGCCGAATGGTTCTTCAACACCGTGCGGGTCGGCGACGTCGTCAAGGTCGTCAACAGCGGCGGCGACACCATGACGCCGTTCGACAACGGCTACGGCGACTGGAACATGCCGTGGAAGGACTGGCGGGCCGGCAGCGCGCTCAGGAACAAGGCCGCCACGACCACAGGCGCGGCCGAGCGCGGGCAGAACCCCGCCGCGGACGCCCGGCTGCGCCCACAGGTCTGAGGGCCGCTCAGCGACCGCTCAGGGCCCGTCTCAGGCCGGCACCACGTCCTGGGCGAGCCGCCGCCGACGCAGCAGCCCGGCCAGCGCCTCGGCGAACGCCACCGGGTCCAGCGGATGGGTCACCGCGGCGTCCGCGCGGCTCCAGGTGGCCAGCCAGGCGTCCTGCGGGCGGCCGATCAGCAGCAGCACCGGCGGGCACCGGAAGACCTCGTCCTTGATCTGCCGGCAGACGCCCATGCCGCCCGCCGGCGCGGTCTCGCCGTCCAGCACGCAGACGTCGACGCCGCCCTGCTCCAGGGCTTCCAGGACGGCCGGGGCGGTCGCGCACTCCAGGATCTCGATCTGCGGGGCGTCGGGGGCCGGGCGCCGTCCGACCGCCAGTCGGACCTGCTCGCGGGTGTTGGCGTTGTCGCTGTAGACCAGCACCGTGGCAGTCGCCTGCATCGTTCCTCCACCTTTGTCGCGGACGTTCGTAGCGGTACGGCTCCTGATCAAACCGTTGCGCGATGCTACTCCCGGAGGGGCCCTCGGCAGGAGAGGCCGTACGGCCCCGGCAGGCGGCCGACGGCCCGTCAGAAGCGGCTTTCCCGGGGCCCGTGAGGGGAGCGGCGGCGCATGCTTCCCCCCTTCGAGCGACCGCCGGGACGCCGGGAACGAGCAGGCCATATGGCCTTGACACACCGAACGGCACCCCCCGGAGTGAGGGCGGGATAAGCGACCGACATAATGTCGGTCGTGGCGACAGCAACGACAGTAGAAACCGGGCACGCGCACCCGTCGGTCAATCGGCCGAACCTCACCAGCGTCGGAACCATCATCTGGCTGAGTTCCGAGCTGATGTTCTTCGCGGCCCTCTTCGCGATGTACTTCACCCTTCGGTCCGTGACGGGGGAGGCGTATTGGAAGCATTCCGCCGATGCGCTGAATCTCCCGTTCTCCGCGACCAACACCACGATCCTGGTGCTCAGCTCACTCACGTGCCAGCTCGGCGTTTTCGCCGCCGAGCGCGGCGACGTGAAGAAGCTGCGGACCTGGTTCGTGATCACCTTCATCATGGGTGCCATCTTCATCGGCGGTCAGGTATTCGAGTACACGGATCTGGTCAAGCACGAGGGCCTCTCGCTCTCGTCCGGTCCGTACGGCTCGGTGTTCTACCTGACCACCGGTTTCCACGGACTGCACGTGACAGGCGGTCTGATCGCCTTCCTGCTGGTCCTGGGCAGGACGTACGCGGCCAAGAGGTTCACCCACACGCAGGCCACCGCGGCCATCGTCGTGTCCTACTACTGGCACTTCGTCGATGTCGTCTGGATCGGCCTCTTCGCCACGATCTACCTGATTCGGTAACGGGTCCGACCGGACTCGCATATCGGACAGATACAGACACAGCCAAAGCATCGACGCAGAAGATCCTGACACCGGGGTAATCCGTGAAAAAGCTCTCCGCACGACGGCGCCATCCGCTGGCGGCGCTCGTCGTCCTACTCTTCGCGCTGGCGGTCACTGGGGGGCTGTACGCCGCGTTCGCGCCGGCGGACAAGGCTCAAGCCGATGACACCGCCCAGTCTCTTGCCATCAAGGAGGGCAAGAAGATCTTCGCCGTGGGCTGCGCAAGCTGCCACGGCACCGGCGGTCAGGGCACCTCCGACGGCCCGAGCCTGGTCGGCGTGGGCGCTGCCGCCGTCGACTTCCAGGTGGGCACCGGCCGTATGCCGGCCCAGCAGCCCGGCGCCCAGGTGCCGCGGAAGCGGAACATCTACACCAACGCCCAGATCGACCAGCTCGCGGCCTACGTCGCGTCGCTGGGCCCGGGCCCGTCCGTGCCCGACAAGTCGCAGTACAGCGCCGAGGGTGCCGACATCGCCAAGGGTGGCGAGCTGTTCCGCACCAACTGCGCGCAGTGCCACAACTTCACCGGTAAGGGCGGCGCCCTCACCAACGGCAAGTTCGCACCGACGCTGGAGGGCGTGGCCCCGAAGCACATCTACGAGGCCATGCAGACCGGCCCGCAGAACATGCCCTCCTTCGGTGACGGCAGCCTGAGCTCGCAGAACAAGAAGGACATCGTCGCGTACCTCGGCGCCGTCAACGGCGACAAGACCGCGACCCCGGGCGGCATGGAACTCGGTGGTCTGGGCCCGGTGACCGAAGGCCTCTTCGGCTACATCTTCGGTCTGGGTGCGTGTGTCGCGGTCGCCATCTGGGTCGCAGCCCGGACTACGAAGGCCAAGAAGTCATGAGTGAGACAGAAGAAAACCTTCCCAGTGAGCGGGAGACGGCTCACGAGGGCGCGGTAGGGAAGGCGGACAACCCCTTCGCCGACCCCGGGCTGCCGCCCCACGAGCACCGCATGCAGGACATCGACGAGCGGGCCGCCAAGCGCTCCGAGCGCACCGTCGCCCTCCTCTTCCTGGTGTCCATGATCGCCACCGTCGCGTTCATCGCGTCGTACGTGGCCATCCCGATCGACAAGATCGTCTACATCTTCCCGCTCGGGCACATCAGCGGGCTGAACTTCGCGCTCGGCCTGACGCTGGGCGTGGCGCTCTTCTGCATCGGCGCCGGCGCGGTCCACTGGGCCCGCACGCTGATGTCGGACGAGGAGGTCGCCGACGAGCGGCACCCGATCGAGGCCACCCCCGACGTCAAGGCCAAGGTCCTGGCGGACTTCGCCCAGGGCGCCAAGGAGTCGCAGTTCGGTCGGCGCAAGCTGATCCGCAACACGATGTTCGGCGCGCTGGCACTGGTGCCGCTCTCCGGCGTCGTGCTGCTGCGCGACCTCGGTCCGCTGCCCGAGAAGAAGCTGCGCACCACCGGCTGGAAGAAGGGCATCCGCCTGGTCAACCAGTCGACCAACCTCCCGCTGCGTCCCGAGGACATCGCGGTCGGCTCCCTCACCTTCGCCAAGCCCGAGGGCCTGGAGGAGACCGACGAGGACTTCGGCAACAAGATCGCCAAGGACGCCCTGATGCTCGTGCGGATCCAGCCGCAGAACATCAAGGACAAGCAGGAACTCGCCTGGTCGCACGAGGGCATCGTGGCGTACTCGAAGATCTGCACCCACGTGGGTTGCCCGATCAGCCTGTACGAGCAGCAGACCCACCACGTGCTCTGCCCGTGCCACCAGTCGACCTTCGACCTCTCTGACGGTGGTCGCGTGATCTTCGGCCCGGCCGGTCACGCCCTGCCGCAGCTGCACATCACGGTGAAGGACGGCTATCTCGAAGCCGTAAGCGACTTCGCGGAGCCCGTCGGCCCGAGCTTCTGGGAGCGCGGATGAGTAACGAGACAACCGCGACCACCACGCGCCGTGGCCAGGCACCACGGGGCGAGCGGATCGCCGACTGGGCCGACGGCCGGCTGGGCATCTACAGCCTCGCCAAGGCCAACATGCGCAAGATCTTCCCGGACCACTGGTCCTTCATGCTGGGTGAGGTCGCGCTCTACAGCTTCGTCATCATCATCCTGACCGGTGTCTACCTGACGCTGTTCTTCCACCCGAGCATGGCCGAGGTGACCTATCACGGGTCCTACGTGCCGATGCACGGGATCAGGATGACCCAGGCCTTCGAGTCGACGCTGAACATCAGCTTCGACGTGCGCGGTGGTCTGCTGATCCGGCAGATCCACCACTGGGCCGCGCTGGTCTTCCTGGCCGCGATGATGGTCCACATGATGCGGGTGTTCTTCACCGGTGCGTTCCGCAAGCCGCGTGAGGTCAACTGGGTCTTCGGCTTCCTGCTGTTCGTCCTGGGCATGTTCACCGGCTTCACCGGTTACTCGCTCCCCGACGACCTGCTCTCCGGTACGGGTGTCCGCTTCATCGAGGGCGTCATCCTGGCGATCCCGCTGGTCGGCTCGTACCTGCAGATGTTCATCTTCGGTGGCGAGTTCCCGGGGCACGACATCATCCCGCGGTTCTTCACCGTCCACGTGCTGCTGCTGCCGGGCATCATGCTCGGTCTGCTGGTGGCGCACCTGATCCTGGTCTTCTACCACAAGCACACGCAGTTCCCGGGTGCCGGCAAGACCAACAACAACGTGGTCGGCATGCCGCTGCTGCCGGTCTACATGGCCAAGGCCGGAGGCTTCTTCTTCCTGGTCTTCGGTGTGATCTCGGTGATCGCCGCGGTCGCCAGCATCAACCCCGTGTGGGCCATCGGCCCGTACCGGCCGGACCAGGTGTCCACCGGTGCCCAGCCTGACTGGTACATGGGCTTCGCCGAGGGCCTGGTGCGTGTCATGCCGGGCTGGGAGTGGGACTTCTGGGGCCACACCATCAACTTCGGTGTGCTGATCCCGATCGTGATCTTCCCGCTGGTCCTGGTCGCCATCGCGGTCTACCCGTTCATCGAGTCCTGGGTCCGCGGCGACAAGCGCGAGCACCACATCCTGGACCGCCCGCGCAACGTCCCCACCCGCACCGGCTTCGGTGTGGCCTGGCTCGTCGCGTACTTCGTGATGCTGATCGGTGGCGGCAACGACCTGTGGGCGACGCACTTCCACCTGTCGATCAACGCGATCACCTGGTTCGTCCGTATCGCGTTCTTCGTCGGGCCGGTGGTGGCCTTCATCGTCACCAAGCGGATCTGCATGGGTCTCCAGCGCCGCGACAGGGACAAGGTGCTGCACGGACGCGAGTCCGGCATCATCAAGCGCCTGCCGCACGGTGAGTTCATCGAGGTCCACGAGCCGCTCAACCAGGAGCAGCTGCACGTTCTCACCCAGCACGAGCAGCCCGAGGCGCTCGAGCTCGGTCCTGAGGTCGACGAGAACGGCGTCCGGCGCAAGGTCACGCGCTCGCAGAAGCTGCGCGCCAAGCTCTCCAAGGGCTACTACGGCGAGGACAACGTCATCCCGAAGGCGACCGTCGAGGAGTACAAGGAGATCACCAGCGGCCACGGCCACCACTGATCCCCGCGGGCGCGCATGCGCGCACCGCTGGTAGTACGCCACCCAGAGGGCCTCGTCCATTCCTGTGGACGGGGCCCTTCGGCATGCCCGGAGGTCGATAGGGTGACGGCACAGGCAAGAGACGATCCAGGAGCGTGGACCATGAACGTTGTGACCCCGACAGGCGGCGTCAGCGTGGCGGACCGTTCCTGGCCGGCCGTGCTGAACGCCCTCCTCGACGGCCGGAACCTCACCGCGGACGACACCGCCTGGGTCATGGACCGGATCATGCGCGGTGAGGCCACCGACGCACAGATCGCCGGCTTCGCGGTGGCGCTGCGCGCCAAGGGCGAGACGGTCGCGGAGATCTCCGGTCTGGTGCGGACGATGTACGCGCACGCCAGCCTGATCGACGTGCCGGGGCCCAGCGTCGACATCGTCGGCACCGGCGGCGACGGGGCGAAGACCGTCAACATCTCCACCATGTCGGCGATCGTGGTCGCCGGCACCGGCGCCAAGGTCGTCAAGCACGGCAGCCGGGCCGCGTCCTCGGCCAGCGGCGCCTCCGACGTCCTGGAGAAGCTTGGCGTCAATCTGGACCTGTCCCCGCGCCGGGTCGTGGAGGTCGCCGAAGAGGCCGGGATCACGTTCTGCTTCGCGGCCAAGTTCCACCCCGCGCTGCGCCATGTCGCCGCCGCCCGCGGCCAGCTGGGCATCCGCACGACCTTCAACGTGCTCGGCCCGCTGACCAACCCCGCCCGGGTCAAGGCCCAGGCCACCGGGGTCGCGGACGCCAAGATGGCGCCGATCATCGCCGGGGTGCTCGCCGAGCGCGGCTCCTCGGCGCTGGTCTTCCGCGGCGACGACGGGCTGGACGAGCTGACCACCACCGCCACCTCCCGGGTGTGGATCGTGCGCGACGGCACGGTCGTCGAGGAGCCCTTCGACCCGCGGGACGTCGGCATCGGCCTGGTGCCGGTGTCGGCGCTGCGCGGCGCGGACGCGTCGTACAACGCGGAGGTGGCCCGGCGGCTGCTGGACGGCGAGACCGGCCCGGTGCGGGAGGCGGTGCTGCTGAACGCGGCGGCCGCGCTGGCCGCGCTGGAGCCGTCCGACGCCCCGCTGACCGAGCGGATCCGGGACGGTCTGGACCGGGCGGCCGAGTCCATCGACTCCGGGGCGGCCAAGCGGGTCCTGGAGCACTGGGCGGCGGCCAGCAACGCCTGACGGCAGGCGGAGACGGCGCGCAGGCCCCGGTCCCGGAATACGGACCAGGGCTTGCGCGCCGATGATCGTGTGGCATGATTCAGCCCAGGTCACGAGTGACAGCGACACAGGCCCCGGCCCGCTGTCCGGCAACCCTCCTTCCGTGGCGGGGTGCCCCGGGTGATGACCAGGTCGCAGGCAGCGAGGTCTGCGGCAAGCGCGGATCCCTCGCCAGGGATCCTGGTCCTCGAGGGAGTCCTTCCGTGATGCAGCGAATGCGCTAGGGCCCGCCGGCCCCCTTCCCGCGCTTTTTCCTCTCCTTCACGCTGCGGTGATGCCGCGCCCGACGGTGGCGCCTCCGTACCCTGGTGCGCCCACGCGGGCGCTTCCACCGCAGCGAACTCGCTCACCTCTCACGGGAGTTCGCCATGTCTGTCGACACCGCTGCCACCGACCGTTCCGTTTGTGCCCCGCTGCCCGTTCTGGGGTGTGAGGTCGCCGTCCCGTTGGCCTCCGGCGGCGAGGCCGTCTACGCCGCGCTGGACTACGCCGCCAGCGCCCCGGCGCTCCAGCGGGTCTGGGACGACGTCGCCGCCTACGCGCCGTACTACGGCAGCGTGCACCGCGGCGCCGGGTACCTCTCGCAGCTCTCCACTGACCTCTTCGAGAACAGCCGCGCGACGGTCGCCGACTTCCTCGGCTGCCGCCCCGACGACCAGGTGGTCTTCACCCGCTCCACCACCGACTCGCTGAACCTGCTGGCCGCCGCGCTGCCCGAGGGTGCCCGGGTGTTCGTCTTCGAGACCGAGCACCACGCCGCGCTGCTGCCCTGGGAGCGCCGCGCGGACCTGGCCGTGACCTACCTCGACGCGCCGCGCACTCCCCGACAGGCGGTGGACATCCTGGAGAAGGCGCTGGCGGACCGCGAGCCGTACCGCGCGGCGCTGGTCTGCGTCACCGGGGCGTCGAACGTCACCGGTGAGCTGTGGCCGGTACGGGAGTTGGCGGCCGCCGCGCATGCCCACGGCGCCCGGATCGTGCTGGACGCGGCCCAACTCGCCCCGCACCGCCCGGTGGACCTCGCCGGGCTCGACGTCGACTGGGTCGCGTTCTCCGGCCACAAGCTGTACGCGCCGTTCGGCGCGGGGGTGTTGGCCGGCCGCGCCGACTGGCTCCGGGAGGCCGCGCCGTACCTGGCCGGCGGCGGTGCCAGCCGCACGGTGGCCCGGCGCGCCGATGGCGGGCTGGACGTCGAGTGGCACACCTCCGCCGCCCGGCACGAGGCCGGTTCCCCCAACGTCATCGGCGCCTACGCCATCGCCTCCGCCTGCCGGGCGCTCACCGAGGCCGGTTTCGACGCCCTGGCCGCCCGCGAACAGGAGCTGATCACCGCGGTCCGGGAGGGCCTGGCCGACGTCCCCGAGGTCCGCTTCCTCTCCCTCTTCGGCGACGATGCGCCGCGCGTCGGCGTCCTCTCCTTCGTCGTCGAGGGCCGGAACAGCGCGGACTTCGCGGCCGCGCTCTCCGCGGAGTACGGCATCGGCGTCCGCGACGGCCTGTTCTGCGCGCACCCGTTGGTCCGGACCCTGCTCGGCAGTGATCCGCGGCACCCGGGGGAGTGCGGGGCGCCTGCGGCGGCTCCCGGGGCGACCCCCGGGGCGACCTCCGGGGCGGCCCCCGAGGAGCGCTCGCTGGCCGCGATCCGGGTCAGCTTCGGGGTGGGCACCCCCGATGAGCACATCGCCCGATTCATCCGAGCGGTCAAGGAACTCGTGTAGCCCGGCGTGACGCTTGCGCTTGGCCCGGCTTCCCACGTTGTCGGCTTTCCCGCCGTGCCTGTCCGCTGCGCGGGGCTTGTCGGGTGTGGTGCCGGTCCGCTGCGCGGGGCTGTTGGGTGCGGTGCCGGGTCTGTGGGGCGG